>NZ_JBFREY010000018.1:0-106061 GCF_052114545.1 Pseudomonas sp. KB_12
CAACTCGGCACCTCGCCTAGGCTCGGTGTGCCCTCACTCCGGCATTGCTCCGTGGGCCGCCGCGAAGGGCCATCCATGGCCCAGCGCGGCTACCTCGGCATCCATGCCGAGGTGCCCACTGCGCAATGCCTGCGTTCGGCCAGCGTGGTTAACGGGGCGCCCCAGATCAAGATCTAAAGCAAGAGCAAGAGCAAGAGCAAGAGCAAGAGCAAGAGCAAGAGCGGGACACATGCCGGGTCCATGTGGCTGAGCCACCGCTATCGCGAGCAAGCTCGCTCCCACAAGTTTTTGTATCGTGCGCAAATGTTGTGAACGCTCACAACCCCATGTGGGAGCGAGCCTGCTCGCGATGAGGCCGGCACATCCAACATCATCGCAAACTGACCCACCGCCTTCGCGAGCAAGCTCGCTCCCACAGGAGAAACGCGATCACCCTAAATCAGGTCGGCTCTAAGGCCGCCTCGCGGTGGACGTTGATCTCGGCGCCCCGTTAACCACGCTGGCCGAACGCAGGCATTGTGGAGTGGACATCCCGGCATGGATGCCGGGATAGCCGCGCTGGGCCATGGATGGCCCTTCGCGGCGGGCCCACGGAGCAATGCCGGAGTGAGGGCACACCGAGCCTAGGCGAGGTGCCAAGTGGTGGGGCAGAAGTGTTTTGGTTACTTTTGACTGGGCCGGCTCCCGGGCTTCTCAAAAGTGACCCGCTGTAAGAGCGGAACCATAAGCAGCCGTTACCTAAATAACGGATATACACACCAAAGCAACAAAACCAAAAAAAACGGCGCTTCCCATTTCTGAAAGAAGCACCGTTTTTCCGAAGTGAACAGCATCACGTACAAGACGGGTTCAAATCGAGCAATTAACCCGCGATGGCGCGATCGACCGACAGCTTGCCCGCACCTTCGATCAGCACGGCAACACTGCCCGCCAGCAACGCCAGGGCAAACTCATAACCGTTGTTGGCCATGAACAAGCCGTTACCGATGTGCACGGAGAAAATCGCCACCAGCGACAGGAAGGCCAGGCCCAGTGCCGCAGGACGCGCCAGCAGGCCGATGATCAGCGCCAGCCCGGCGAAAAACTCGGTACCGCCCGCCAATGTCGCCATCACGTAGCCCGGGGTCAGGCCGATGCTCTCCATCCACTGCGCCGTGCCTGCCAGGCCGTAGCCACCGAACAGGCCAAAGAGTTTCTGCGAGCCGTGGGCAGCGAATATGACACCAACGGCGATGCGCAGGACAGTCAGGCCGTAGCCAGCGCGGGTAAACAAGACTTTATTGATCAACGAGCTCATGCGGGTTCATCCCTAGGTATGTGGTTGTTGGTCGCTATATTAATCAAAAAAACTTGTACCAAAAGCGCAAAAAATGCGAGATACAAATCGAATTTATCGATTATTTCCGCTGGGCGACCTTTTGATCTCCAAGTTCCAGCGACTCTCGCTCACGATCAAACGCCAAGTAGTACTTGTTGACACTATTAACGTAGCTGACGGCGCCCATTCCCACCTGTTCCATGGCAATGCGCTCGACCTGGAAAAACCACTGGTTGGGGTTCAGTCCCCGCCGTCGGGCCTCGGCTCGCATGCCTTGGACGCGCTCAGGACCCATGTTGTAGGCGGCCAGGACGAAGGCCATGCGCTCGCGCTCGTTGAGCTTGGGGCTGGCAAAGAACTTGCGGCGGATGAGGGCCAGGTACTTGGCGCCAGCCTGCACATTGGCGTCCAGGTTCTGGATGTTATCGACGCCGACCCGCTGAGCCGCCGATGGGGTGATCTGCATCAGGCCAGTAGGGCCTGTGCCGCTGCGGGCGTTAGGTTGCAGGGCTGATTCCTTGAAGGCCAGGGCCGCCAGGTTGAGCCAGTCCATGCCTTGGGCATCGGCATGTTTTTGCAGCACCGGGCGCAGTTTTTCCAGACGCTGGCGATCAGCCCGGGCCAGCGGATAGTGGACCTGGTACAAACGACGGTAAATGCGCAGGAATGCCGCGTCCTCGTTGGCGGGCACCTTGTAGGTCGCCAGGAATCGGTCGATGCTCGCCCGCAGCATGGCGGCGTCACGGCGAACGAACCAATACTCGTCACTCGGCTCGCCGATCAGCACCTGACGGTCGAAGCGCAACTTGGGCAGGATCTTGCTCCAGCGCTCGGCGATGGGCTGCTCGACGATGGTCAAATGGAAAATCCCACCCTGGACCATTTCCAGGACATCCTCCACAGCCAAGGTGGGATCGACCCATTCGACCTTCACCGGCGGCAGTTTGAGCAGCGCCAGTTTCTGGTTGATCTGGTTCACCGCGTCCCCCGCAGCGCTGCCGTTGGGCAGGGCCAGGGTCTTGCCGGAAAGTTGTTCCACACGGGTGTAGCGCTTCTCGCCCTTGATACCCACCAGCAGCAACGGCACGTCGGTACGGATCGGATCGCTGGCGCTGACCGCATGGCCGGCCTGCAGTTCGAGCAACTCACCCGGCGCTACCAGGTCGCCCTCCCCGCGCTGCAAGGCGCCGAGCAGCTGATCCTTGGCCATGGGGATGATCTTGAGGGTGATTTGCTGGCCATCCCGGGCGTGGCCGTTGAGGTATTGCTCGAAGGCTCGCAGCCGATGGTATTCGACGCCAATGGGTTGGCCCTGGACTTCACCGGAGCTGTTGCGGCTCTGGTTGACCAAAACCTTCAACACACGGCTGCTGCGGATTTGCGCCAGGTCGCGCACCGTGCCCGGCGCCACCGCCTGGACCGGCCCGGGCAGCCGCGCCTCGGCCGGTATTGGCAACAACAGCGAACAACACAACAGTAGCAATACCTGGGGACGTGTCATCCACTCTCCGGAAGGAATACTGCGGACCGCCTCCCTTGAAAACGAGGCTGAGTCGACAGAAACAGAGCGCCTGGGGCGCTGAAAAAGTGCGAAAGACTGGCACAGTGATGGCTTTTATACCAACCCGATGTGTCTCGCGGCCTTAACAGACAGCCTCAACTCGTTGTAGTTCTTGGCTTTTCTTATAAATCTACAGCTCTGATATGCTTTCCAGCCTTTGGGCCGAGGTAGCACCATGCAACTCATCGATATCGGCGTCAACCTGACCAATCCCAGTTTCGCCGACAAACATCAAGCGGTGCTCGAGCGCGCCTATGAGTCCGGGGTCTGCCAACTGGTCTTGACCGGCACCAGTATCGAGGGCAGCGAACAGGCTCTGGAACTGTGCCAACACCTCGACGACACCAGTGAGCGGCTGTTTTCCACCGCCGGCATTCACCCTCACAGCGCCAGCGACTGGACCGCTGACAGCGCCCGGCACCTCAAGGATCTGCTGATGCACAGCCGCGTGCGCGCGGTGGGCGAATGCGGGCTGGACTTCAACCGAGACTTCTCTCCCCGACCACAACAGGAAAAGGTCCTGGAAGAACACCTCGCCTTGGCGGTCCAATTGCAATTGCCGGTGTTCCTGCATGAACGCGATGCCGATCAGCGCTTGCTGGACATCCTCCGGGATTTTCGCGATCAGTTGCCAGCAGCCGTGGTGCATTGCTTTACCGGTGAAAAGAAGGCGCTGTTCAGTTATCTCGACCTGGACCTGCACATCGGCATCACTGGCTGGATCTGTGACGAACGCCGGGGCACGCACCTGCACCCGTTGGTGCGCGAAATTCCCCGCGGTCGGCTGATGCTCGAAAGCGACGCGCCGTACCTGCTGCCTCGCACGCTGCGGCCAAAACCCAAGAATGGTCGCAACGAACCGGCCTACCTGACGGAGGTCCTGCGCGAAGTGGCCTTGCACCGGGGCGAAACCCAGGAAGACCTGGCAGCCCACAGCACCGCCTGCGCCCGGGCGTTTTTTGGTTTGCCCACACTCTCCTGACCTCTACAAATCCCTGTGGGAGCGAGCTCGCTCGCGATAGCGGTGAACCAGCTTGCACACAGGCTGACTGACACACCGCTATCGCGAGCAAGCTCGCTCCCACAAGGGGATCTGGTTGCCTGTGGGCCCACATCAAATCCTGGGGTCGATGTTGTCTGTTGACCCATATCAAAATCCCGTCACCTGAGTAGCGGCAGAATAATGGCACCTTGCCAATGCTGTTTCCGCTATCAGAGAAGACCTTCCATGGGTGCCTGGCTTAGCAATATCTCGCTGAAATACAAATTCTGGGCGGTCAATGCGGTCGCCTTTGTCACTACCTTGCTGTTGGTGCTCTACGCGGTGCACCTCGAACAGCAGGCGCGTAACCACGCGGCCCAGGCGAACGCCCAGGCCCAGGCACACTTGCTTGATGCCTGGCCTGCCGGAACGCCCTTGCCCAAGGTCGACTATCTCCTGGCATTCCAGCGCGACCAGGTCCCCGTTCTCAACGAACAACCGTTGCCTTCGCTGGCCCAGGCCAACGGCTGGGTCGAACTCGACACCGGGCTGCTGTTTGGCGATGACCCGCTGCTGGGCGCCCAAGTGATCCGTCGAGGTGATGGCCAACAACTCGCCGTGCTGGCCCAAGGTGTGAGCCTGAGCCAAGTGTTCGGTGAACGCTTCAGCCAATACGCCGCAGCCGTGTTCGTGTTGATGCTGGCGATGCTGGGCGCCTCGCAGCTGTTGATCCGTTTTTTGCTCAGCCAGCTCAACACGCTCAAAGACGTGATGCTGCACGTGGAAAAAACCGGCGACCTGTCCGCCCGCGTGCCCCTGGCCTGCAAGGACGAAGTGGGCCAGATGGCGGCGGCGTTCAACGCCATGCAGGCCGGTTATCAACGGGTCGTCGACACCGTTGCCAGCACCGCCCGGCAGTTGGACAGTGGTGCGGCGCGCCTGGCGTCGAGCATGAACGATGTTCGCCACGGCATGCTCGGCCAGCAAAGCGAAACCGATCAGGCGGCCACGGCGATCAACGAAATGTCCGCCACGGTTTATCACATCGCCCAGCATGCCGGCGCCACCCGCGATCTGTCGAAAACCGCCGACACCCTGGCCGGCAACGGTCACGAAGTGGTCGCCCGGGTGCAACAGTCGATCACCGGGTTGTCTTCGGGTGTGCAGCAGACCGCCGAAATGATCCAGCGCCTGGCCGAAGACAGCCAGAAGATCAATGGCGTGGTCAGTGTGATCCACAGCATCGCCGAACAAACCAATCTGCTGGCCCTGAACGCGGCCATCGAAGCGGCACGGGCCGGAGAAATGGGCCGAGGCTTTGCCGTGGTGGCCGACGAGGTGCGCAACCTGGCCAAGCGGGTACAGACCTCCACGGATGAAATCACCACCATGGTTTCGGCCCTGCAGGCCGGGACCCGAGACGCGGTGGACTTCATGCAGGAGAGCTCGCTCAAGGCCGACGATTGCGTGCAACAGGCCCGCGAGGCCGGCGATGCTTTGGCACAGATCACCGCAGCGGTGGCGCAAATGCGCGAGAGCAACACCCAGATCGCTGTCGCGGCCGAACAGCAAAGCCATGTCGCCGAGGAAATGAACCGGGCGGTGGTGAGTATTCGCGACGTGACCGAAAACACCGTGCGCCAAACCGTCGACTCAGCCACCACCAGCCATGAACTGGCGACGTTGGCGGGCGAGTTGAGCAAGGCGATTGGGCAGTTGAAACTTTGAGGGCGCCTTCGCGAGCAAGCTCGCTCCCACACTGGATCGAGTGAGACACAAATGCTGTGAACCCAGCAGGCCCCCTGTGGGAGCGAGCTTGCTCGCGAAGCGGCCAGAACAGTCAACCCAAATACAGCTTTTGAGACGCTATCGCCCCGATAACCAACCTCGATTCGCAGGCGCCTTGGGCGGCACCTATTCTTCAAGCATGAGTGCACACGAATCGAGGAACAGCATCATGGGCAAACGTCACCCCAATCTTCCGGCCTGGCAATGGCGCGCCTACCCAGACAATCATCAGCACCCCACCAACCTGGTGTTGCACCTGATTGCCGTGCCGCTGTTCATCATCGCGTTTCTGCTGATTGTGTCGGGGGTGTTCAGCTTGAGCCTGGGCGATGTCGCCATCGGCATCATCGGCCTGCTCGCGGCACTCGGCTTGCAGCGTCACGGACACAGCCTGGAGGCCCAAGCCTCCGAGCCGTTCAGCGATCGCAAGGATGCGGTGTCACGCCTGCTGGTGGAACAGTTCCTGACTTTTCCGCGGTTCTTTCTCAGCGGCGGCTGGTGGCGCGCCTGGCGGGAGCGCCACCGTCACAACCGCAAGTCTTAACCGGAGCGGCCTTACCCAAAGATCGTGACCGTCTGCCGACTCAGGGCGATCAAGCGGCCATCGGCGCTCCAGAACTTCGCGGCGACATGGCCGTAGCCGTCCTGGGCATGTTCGATCTCGGCCAGGTACTTGCACCAGTCCAGTGTCGTGAGCTCCAGCAGCGGCTGGACGAACTCGATGGTCCACGTGAGCGTGCTGCCCGGGGCCATTTGCGAAAGGTGAGGCAACAAGGCCGGCGGCCAGGCGTCCACCAAGGCCAGGATATGACTTTCGTTCAGCGGCTCCTCCTGCACATCACCGCGCAAGCGTACCCACCCGCCCATGCTGCGGGACTTGTTGCCGCTGAACGGCAAGCCGCCAACACTCCAGCGCATCGCCAGGTGCCGCATGAATTCCGGGGTCATGCCCTTGACGTAAGGCAGCTCCTGGCATTGCTCCACGCTTTTGAATTCTGGCGCGGGATCGGCCTGCACCGCCACCACGGATGAGCGCGATGCGCCGAAACTGCCTTGCACCACGGTCACCACCTGGCCGTTCTGCACCGCGCGCCCCAACACCTGGCTCACTGCCTTGCCTTCACGCAATACGTCGACTTCGAAACTGACAGGCACGTCGGGTTCGACCGGGCCGACAAAGGTGATCGCCAGCGAGCGCACCGGGCGATCCGCCGGCACTTGGGCACGCATCGCCTCATATTGCAGCGCCGCCACCAACCCACCAAAACTGGCCCGCCCCTGGCCCCATTCAGGCGCGATGCTCACCGCACCTGGCTGCCGGCGCACGGCATCGATCAAATCGGAAAAGCGCATGACGACCTCGAAAACAGGGAAAAGGATGAAGGAATCTTAACCAGCCCGGGCTGGCGGCACAGGGCTCATTCCGGCCAAAGAGACTGACAGAAAAGCCGAGGATCTAGAATTTCCCCTGTGGGAGCGAGCTTGCTCGCGATGGCGGTGTATCAGTCAATCCTTATACAAGCTGACCCGCCGCTATCGCGAGCAAGCTCGCTCCCACAGGGGGGAAGAGTCCCACAGGGGGATGTGCTGGGTTCAGGATTTTTCGAAGCAACTGACAATCAGCTTGTCGAGCACCTTGTCGGACTTGGCCTCGGCCTTTTCCATCGCGGCGTGCCAGGTTGGCACGCAAGCGTGCAGATCGGTTTCTTCCTTGGCCCTGGCCAGCCATTGCCAGCAATCGTGCCAATCGCCCAGCGCGGCCTGGGCGGATTTGAGCCGGGGCATGGCCGCTTCGGGCAGACGGTCGAGTTCAGGGTAGGCTTCGATGGCATAACGCACGCGCTTGATCAGCAGGCGCAATCGATGGCGGTCATGGGCCGGATCGCGCAGGGCTTCGCCGAGTTTCTTCCACTGTTTGTCCAGGCGCTTTTCAATGCGTTTGCGCAAGCCCTTCAGCAACCCCTCACGCTGGGCGGCGCGAATGAAGCGCGGGAAGGCATCGAGGATCATCAGCAACTGCGCCAGTTCAACGCTCGCGGCCACGGCGGGATAAGCCTCGACCATTTGCACCTGGCGTCGCTGCGCCGCCTCGGCCTGACCATGCTGCTCCAGGTAAGCGGCCAACACTTCCCGGTCGCGCAAGGGCGTGGTCAGGGTGCCGACCGCCGAAGCAGCCGTTTCCAGCTGTTCGACGCCGGGCAAACCACGCAATGGACGAAGCAGGCTGCGCAAACGGCGTACCGTGGTTCGCAGGTCATGCAGCGCTTCGCTGTCGGTATGGGCATTCAAGCGGGCCTGACAGGCCAACAGGCGGACTTCCAGGCCCAGTATCCGGGCCACCAGCCGATCAATCATGGACGTACTCCGTACACAGCGCTGAGCGTCAAGCCGCAAGCTACCAGTGAAAAACGATTCTGCGTCCTTCCCTTGTAGCTTGCAGTTGATTGCTTGTCGCTGCCTTTATCGTCCGGCGCGGGACTCGCGAATGTAGAAACGCGCCTTCTCGGCTTTCTTGGCGCAGCCTTCGAACGCTTCGAATTGCTGCTGGGTCTTGGCGCCCGTCAGCAGGGACAGGGCCTTGGAGTAGCTAACGGTGCCGGCAAAACCTTCGGCCTTGGCCAGGTCCAGTTCATGCCAAGCGCTGTCGAGCTGGCTGCCACAACTGTCGCGGTAAGCGGTTTTGCCTGCGCAACCGGCCAGGGCCAAAACCATCAAAGAAGCCACCAAGGGCAGGCGGATCCGGGCTTTCATCAATAACACCTCAAGTCAGGTCAACAGTCGTGCTATTAAGACGGTGGCAACGGCGAAAAGTGCCTTGCTTGACCGCGTAAATTCAAGTGTGGCCGAGCATACGCAAATGCCGCCACGGCGTGTCAAAAAACGACGCGTGCGCCACAACGATTGAGCCAAGTCGTCGATGGGTGCATTGTTGAAATCTGTTCGACAAGAGGCCGGGTCATGACAAAACGTGTCGCATTGGTATTGGGTTCGGGTGGCGCCCGGGGCTATGCCCATATCGGGGTGATCGAAGAAATCGAACGACGTGGCTACGACATTGCCTGCATCGCCGGTTGTTCCATGGGCGCGGTCGTGGGGGGGATCTATGCGGCGGGCAAGCTTGAGGAGTACCGCAACTGGATCGAAAGCCTGGATTATCTGGACGTCCTGCGCCTGGTAGACGTCAGTTTTCGCCTGGGGGCGATCCGTGGCGAAAAGGTCTTCGGGCAGATCCGCAAGATCGTCGGCGAAATCAACATTGAACAATTGCGCATCCCCTACACCGCCGTCGCGACCGACCTGACCAACCAGCAGGAAATCTGGTTCCAGGAAGGTTGCCTGCATCAGGCAATGCGCGCCTCGGCGGCAATTCCCAGCCTGTTCACGCCGGTGATGCAAGGCAACCGCATGTTGGTGGATGGCGGCCTGCTCAACCCATTGCCGATCGTGCCAGTGGTGTCGAGCCACTGCGACCTGATCATCGCGGTCAACCTCAACGCCACCAATCAGAAACAATATCGGTTACCGGTGATCCCGCGCCCCGCCGCGTTCCGGCGCCGCTTCGACACCCTGGTGAACTCCCTGGGTTCGCGCCTGCCATTTCGCCGCAAGCAGGCCGAGCAGCTGTTGCTGCTGGAGCAGGAAGCCTTGAAGGCCGAGGCCGCGGACATCAACCCGTGGATCGACTCGGCCGAGCCCGAAGGCCAACAACCGGCCGCCGCGCCAGAGAACGAAGGCGCACCGAAATCCGCCACCGGTTCGTTCATCATCGACAACGTCGGCCCGGCCTCGTTGCTGGATTTGATCAACCAGAGTTTCGAAGTGATGCAGACCTCGCTGGCCCAATACAAGATTGCCGGTTACCCGCCGGATGTGTTGATCAACGTGCCAAAACGGGTGTGCCGGTTCTTCGAGTTCTACAAGGCGCCGGAGCTGATCGCGTTGGGGCGGGAGATTGCCAGCGATACCTTGGATCGGTATGAGAGTGACCAGAGCTGAGAGATTTCGAGTGGCTGTTCGGGCCTCATCGCGAGCAAGCTCGCTCCCACATTGATCGACGGTGAACCCTGTGGGAGCGAGCTTGCTCGCGATGGCAGCCTTCCAGACAACACAAGACTAAAGCCCACCCTCCCCCAACAACCGATACCCCACCCCCGCCTCGGTCACAATGAACCGAGGTCGGGTCGGGTCGTCGGCCAGTTTCTGGCGCAGGTGGCCGACCACGATCCGCAGGTAGTGACTGTCTTCGGTGTGGGTCGGGCCCCAGATGTCCTTGAGCAGTTGCTGCTGGGTGATGACCCGCCCCGGGTGGCGCGCCAGTTGCGCCAGTACCGCGTACTCCTTGCGGGTCAGGGCCACTTCGGTGCCGTCCAGCAGCACCCGTCGATAGGCCAGGTCCACCGTCAGCGGACCGAACTTCAGCGCGGCTTCCTGTGGCTCGCCTGCCGGCGCCTGGCGCAACAAGGCGCGGATGCGGGCGAGAAATTCCTGGATGCCGAACGGCTTGGTCACGTAATCGTTGGCACCGTTGTCCAGCGCCTCGACCTTCTGCGCTTCGCTGGCCCGCACCGAGAGCACCAGCACCGGCACCGTCGACCATTGGCGAAACTCGCGCAACACCTGCTGGCCGTCCATGTCCGGCAAGCCCAGGTCGAGTATCAGCAGATCGGGCTTGTTCAGCGCCGCTTGGGCAAGCCCTTCAGCGCCGGTGCCGGCTTCCAGCACCCGGTAGCCTTGGGAGCTCAGGCTGATGCGCAGGAACTTGCGGATTTGCGGTTCGTCATCGATGACCAAAAGGGTCGCGGTCTGGCTCATGGGATCCGTTCAATGCAATCGGTGGAAAGAGAGTACCGCAGAGCCGCTCAAGCTTCATCGTCCATGCCCGGCTGTGTCTGCAAAGGCAGATGCAAAGTAATGCAGGTGCCGCGCCCATCGAGGCCGTCATCGACGCTGATTCGCCCACCATGGGCACCGACCATGCCCTGGCAGATGGCCAGCCCCAGCCCTGTGCCCTGCCCGCCTCGATCACCGCGCGCAGCGGTGTAGAACATATCGAAGATTTTCTCCCGCTCGTCTTGAGGGATCCCGGGACCTTCGTCGGCGACCGAAAAAAACACCTCGCTGTCCGTAGTACCCGCGCTCAGCAGCAGCCGTCCGTGGGCCGGCGAGAATCGCGCAGCGTTTTCCAGCACGTTGACCAGGGCCTGCTCGATCAGCGCCGCGTGGACATACAGCAAGGGCAGGTCGGCAGGCACCTCGACGCCGACCGCCAGCGGCGCCAACACCGCCCGCAAGCGGTTCAGTGCGCTGCCGACGATATCGGCCGGTGCTACCCAGTCCCGCGCCAGCTTCAGGGCGCCGTGGCCAAGGCGGGTCATGTCCAGCAGGTTCTGGATGTAGCGATCCAGCCGCTCAGCCTCATCGCGGGTGCCTTCGAGCAGTTCACGGCGATCGGCCAGAGGGATCGCCTCCCCCAGCGCCAACAGGCTGTCGATGCTGCCGCGCATGGACGTCAGCGGCGTGCGCAAGTCATGGGACACCGAAGCCAGCAAGGCGCTGCGCAATTGCTCGGTTTCACCGTGCAGGCGCGCCGCTTCCAGGTCCTGGGCCAGTTGCGCCCGGGCCAACGCCTGGGCCAATGGCTGACTGAGGGCCGCCAGCAAACGCCGACGCTGGCCGCTCAATGGCTTGCCTTCGTTCGGGCACACACCCAGCAACCCCAGTGGCCCGCCTTCCGCCGACAGCGGCCACCACCACCAGCGTCCGGATGGCAACGTCCCGGTGCCGGCACCGGCGGGCTGGTCGTGCTGCCAGGCCCAGTCGGCCGCGGCACGCTCGGCCTCGGTGAATGTCAACGGCTCGCCGGTCTCGACCGTCCAATCGCTCTGGCCATCGCGATTGAGCAGGCAAAGCTGCAAGTCGTGCAGGCCGTTGAGGTGCTGCGCGGCGGCGCTGATCACCGCCTGGCGGTCGGTGGCGGCAGTGAGTTTGCGCGACAGGTCGAGCAGTTCGCCGGTTTCCTGCTGGGTGTCGCGCAAGGCTTGCAATTGTCGGCGCTGGCGGGCCGCCAGGTTGCCGGTCAGGGCCGCCATCAGCAGGAAAAACACCAGCGTCAGAACGTCTTCTTCGCGCTGGATGGTGAAGGAAAAATTCGGCGGGATGAACAGGAAGTCATAGGCCAGGAACGACAGCGCCGCGCAGGCCAGCGCCGGGCCAAGGCTGCTGCGTACCGCCACCAGCAACACCGCCATCAGAAACACCAGGGAAATATTGGGTAATGCCAGCACCCCGGAAATGCCCCAGGCCAATGCGCTGGCCGTCACGGTCGCCACCAGCGCCAGCGCGTAGTCGAACCCGGTCTGGAGGGAGCTTGAACGCTCGCGAGCGGGACGCGGTTGCTCATCGCTGTCCAGCACGTTGATTTCCAGACCCCGAGCATCGCGCAGCAAGCGTGAAGCCAAGCCACCGCCAAACAGCCGCCGCCACAAACGTGGTCGGGACTGCCCCACAAGCAGCAGCGTGGCGCGCCGTTCGCTGGCATGCTGGATCAAGGTCTTGGCGACTTCACCGGCCCGCAGCAGCACCACTTCCCCACCGAGGCGTTCAGCCAGTTGCTGGGCACTTTGCAGGTACTGGCGCGACGACTCGTCCCGCGCGCCGCCATTGTCCACATGCACCAGGCTCCACGGCAGATGCCGACGCTGGGCGACGCGGCTGGCATGACGCACCAGACGCTCGGCCTGAACATCACCGTCCACGCCCACCAGCAAGCGTCCACGCACCGCCGGAGCGGCCTGGCCTAGTTGTCGATACCCCTGGGCCAAGTCATTGTCGACCTGGGCGGCGGCGGTCTGCATGGCCAATTCACGTAACGCGGTCAGGTTGGTCTGGGTAAAAAACGCATCGATCGCCGCGCGAGCCTGTTCCGGCACATAGACTTTGCCATCACGCAGGCGCTCCAGCAGTTCGCGCGATGGCAGGTCGATCAGCAGCAGTTCATCGGCTTCCTGCAAGACCCAGTCCGGCAACGTCTCGCGAACCTGCACGCCGGTGATACCGCGCACTTGATCGTTGAGGCTTTCCAGGTGCTGGACGTTGACGGTGGTGTAGACATCGATACCGGCGGCAAGCAAGTCCTGGATGTCTTGCCAGCGTTTGGCATGACGGCTGCCGGGGGCGTTGCTGTGGGCCAGTTCGTCCACCAGCACCAAGGCCGGCCGGGCCGCGAGTAAGCCATCGAGGTCCATTTCTTCAAGCGTCACGCCGCGATATTCCGAGCGCACCAACGGCTGCTGTGCCAGACCACCGAGCAGTGCTTCGGTTTCGGCACGACCATGGGTCTCCACCACCCCGGCGACGACTTTCACGCCTTGACGCAGTTGGGTGTGGGCCGCTTGCAGCATGGCGTAGGTCTTGCCGACACCGGGCGCCGCGCCCAGGAAGACCTTGAGCCGGCCACGGTCGTTACGGGGCAGATTGGCTAACAGTGCGTCGGCGCGGCCGGAGTCGCTCATGGCGTGGAAGTCTCTTTCAAATATTGATCAAACACCTTGTGGGGAGCCGGACCTGTGGGAGCAAAGCTTATGGGAACTGGACCTGTGGGAGCAAAGCTTGCTCGCGATCAAGGCGACACAGTTCAACGGATGGACCGTGTAATCGTTCATCGCGAGCAAGCTTTGCTCCCACAGGCGCCGCTCCCACAGGTTTTACAGTTTTTCCAGGGCCAGGTTCAGCGCCAGCACATTCACCACTGGCGGGCCCACCAAGGATTGCTCAGTGTTGTCGTCGAGCAGTTGCTGCAAGGTCGAGGCCGGCAGGTTGCGCGCGGCGGCGACACGCGCCAGTTGATAGGCAATCGCCGCCGGAGGCAAGTGCGGATCCAGCCCACTGGCGGAGGTGGTCAGCAATGCCAGCGGCACCGGGCCCTGGCCGGGCACCTGGAGTTTTTGGGCGTCATCGATCACCCGCGAGGCCAGGGCCGGATTGCTCGGGGAGAAGTTGCTGGCGCCGCTGGCGACCGTGGCGAAGGCACCGGCCGATGGCCGTGGATGAAACCAGGCATCGCCGGTGAAATCCTGGGCGATCAGCGTCGAGCCACGGACCTTGCCAACCGCATCGACGATCAGGCTGCCATTGGCCTGGGTGGGAAAGGCGACTTGCGCCACGCCGGTGACCACCAGCGGGTACGCGACACCGGTGATCAGCGTCATCAGGAATAACAGGCTCAAGGCCGGGCGAATCAGAGTGGACATTTCAAAATCCTCGAATCAGGAATAATTCATCGTGGCGAGGGAGCTTGCTCCCGCTGGGCTGCGCAGCAGCCCTGAAAACCAGCGACTGCGGTGTGCCAGGCAGATAGCGTTCAGCTTCTTTGGGGCTGCTGCGCAGCCCAGCGGGAGCAAGCTCCCTCGCCACAACAGCCTCTCCTGTCACAACACCTTCACTTGTCACAAAAACCGGTTTATCGAGCATCAGGCTCAAACCAGGTGCAACGCCGTCAGCAACATATCGATCGCCTTGATCCCCACGAACGGCACCACGATCCCGCCCAGGCCATAAATCAGCAGATTGCGTCGCAACAGCGCCGCCGCACTTGCCGCTTGCACTCGCACACCGCGCAGGGCCAAGGGGATCAGCACGACGATGATCAAGGCATTGAAGACAATGGCCGACACAATCGCGCTCTGGGGGCTGCTCAGGTGCATCACATTCAACACGCCGAGCTGTGGATAAATCGAAGCGAACAGCGCCGGCAGGATCGCGAAATACTTGGCGATGTCGTTGGCGATGGAAAAGGTAGTCAATGCGCCACGGGTCACCAGCAGTTCCTTGCCGATCTGCACCACATCGAGCAATTTGGTCGGGTCGCTGTCGAGGTCGACCATGTTGGCCGCCTCCCGCGCGGCCTGGGTGCCGTCGTTCATCGCCATGCCGACATCGGCCTGGGCCAGGGCCGGGGCGTCGTTGGCACCGTCGCCGCACATGGCCACCAGCCGACCGTCATTTTGCTCATGACGGATACGCGCCAGCTTCTTCTCCGGCGTGGCCTCCGCCAGCACGTCATCGACACCGGCCTCGGCGGCAATCGCCGCAGCGGTCAGCGGGTTGTCACCGGTGACCATCACCGTGCGGATCCCCAGCTTGCGCAGCTCGGCAAAGCGCTCGCGAATGCCCGGCTTGACCACGTCCTTGAGGTGGATGGCCCCTAGCAACCGACCGTCCATGCACACCAGCAGCGGCGTGCCGCCACTCTGGGCGATCTTGTCGACCTCCCGCGCCAATGCCTGCGGCAACTCATTGCGTGCAAGGCCGATGAAGTCCAGCAACGAGTCCACGGCGCCCTTACGGTAGATGCGGCCCTGATAGTCGACTCCAGACAAACGGGTTTCAGCACTGAACGGCACGGCCGTCAGCGCTTCGACGCCAGGCTCGGACTGTGGATGCAAACCTCGCAGGTACTCGACGATGGACTTGCCCTCGGCGGTGTCGTCAGCCAACGAGGCGAACAGCGCGCCTTCGGCCAGTTCCTTGGCACTTACACCAGGGGCGGTATAGACCGCTGTACAACGACGATTGCCAAAGGTGATGGTGCCGGTCTTGTCCAGCATCAGCACATGCACATCTCCCGCCGCCTCGACCGCACGGCCGGATTTGGCGATCACGTTCAGGCGCACCAACCGGTCCATCCCGGCGATGCCAATGGCCGACAGCAGCCCGCCGATGGTGGTGGGAATCAAGGTGACCAGCAGCGCCACCAGAAACACCAGCGGCAGGTTGGCGTTGGCGAAATGGGCGAACGGTTGCAGCGTCACCACCACCAACAGGAAGATCAGCGTCAGGCCGATCAACAGGATATCCAGCGCCACTTCGTTCGGCGTTTTCTGACGCTTGGCACCTTCGACCAAGGCGATCATGCGGTCCAGGGTGGACTCGCCGGGATTGCTGGTGATGCGTATCAGCAGCCAGTCGGAGACCAGCCGCGTATTGCCGGTGACGGCCGAGCGATCGCCGCCGGACTCGCGGATGACCGGCGCCGATTCGCCGGTGATCGCCGCCTCGTTGACCGCGGCGATGCCTTCGATCACTTCACCGTCGCCGGGGATCATGTCGCCGGCCTCGACGCGCACCACATCGCCTTTGCGCAGACGGGTGGCGGGGATGATTTCAAAGCCGCTGGCGGTCTGGCGACGTGCGTTGAGGCCTTCGCTGCCAGCCTTGAGACTGTCGGCCCGGGCCTTGCCGCGGCCTTCGGCCAACGCTTCGGCGAAGTTGGCGAACAGTACGGTGAACCACAGCCACAGCGCGATTTGCGCAGCGACGAACGTCGGTACGGTACTGTCGGGGATGAAGCACAACACGGTGGTGAGGATCGCGGTCAGTTCCACCACCAGCATCACCGGTGCGCGGTGCAACTGGCGAGGATCGAGCTTGACGAAGGCTTGCACCAGCGCCGGCCGCCAGAGGGCCGACAGGTGGGTCTTCGGTTGTTCCGGCGCCTTGGCGGCGACGGTTTTGCTCATCGGCATATTCATCATCAGGTCCTCAGAAGCCCATGCTCAGGTGTTCGGCAATCGGCCCCAGCGCCAGGGTCGGCAGGAAGGTCAAGCCGCCCACCAGCAGGATGGTCACGGTCAACAAGGTCACGAACAGCGGGCCGTGGGTAGGGAAGCTGTTCTGGCCAATCGGCGCGGTCTTCTTCAAGGCCAGGCTGCCGGCCAACGCCAACACCGGCAGGATGTAGCCGAACCGGCCGATCAACATCCCCAGGCCCAGCATCAGGTTGTGGAAAGGTGTGTTGGCGCCGAACCCGGCAAATGCCGAACCGTTGTTCGCCCCCGCCGAGGTGTAGGCGTACAACAACTGGCTGAAACCATGGGCACCCGGATTGCTCACCGCTGCGGCCGGTCCGGGCAGGCTTGCGGCGACAGCCCCCAGCACCAGCACGCTGACAGGCATCACCAGCAGGGTTGCCACCAACAGTTGCACCTCCCGGGCGCCTAGCTTCTTGCCCAGGTATTCCGGGGTGCGACCGATCATCAAACCAGCCAGGAACACTGCGATCAGCACGTTCAACAGCATCCCGTAGAGCCCGGCCCCGACGCCGCCGAAGATCACCTCGCCGACCATCATGTTCACCAGCGCAACCATGCCACTGAGTGGGTTGAGGCTGTCATGCATGGCGTTGACCGAACCGTTGGAAGCCGCCGTGGTGGTCACTGACCACAGCACCGTGGCGGTGGTGCCGAAGCGTGCTTCCTTGCCTTCCAGCGGCGCGGTTTGCTCGACGGCCGGGTTGTTCAGGGCCGGGTTCGGCTGGTATTCGGCCCACAGCGACGTGGCACCGCCAATCAGGAACAAGGCAAGCATGCAGGCGATGATCGCCCGGCTCTGGCGCAGGTCCTTGACGTAATGGCCGAAGGTGAACACCAGCGCGGTGGGAATCAGGATGATCGAAGCGACTTCGAACAGGTTGCTCCAGGCCGTCGGGTTTTCGAACGGATGCGCCGAGTTGACGCCGAAGAAACCGCCACCGTTGGTGCCCAGTTGCTTGATCGCGATCTGGCTCGCGGCCGGCCCCAACGGGATGACCTGGTCGGCGCCCTGCATTGTGAGCCCGTGTACATAGTGCGCAAAGGTCTGCGGCACGCCCTGCCAGACCAGGAACAACGCCAGCAGCAGGCACAACGGCAACAGCCCGTAGAGGGTGGCGCGGGTCATGTCGACCCAGAAATTACCCAGCGTCGCGGCGGACTTGCGCCCGATGCCGCGACACAGCGCCACCAGCACGGCCAGGCCGGTGGCGGCGCTGACAAAGTTCTGCACAGTCAGGCCGACCATCTGGCTCAGGTAGCTCAGGGACGCTTCACCGCTGTAGGACTGCCAGTTGGTGTTGGTCATGAAACTCACGGCCGTGTTGAAGGCCTGGGTCCACTCCATGCCGGGCAGTTGCTCGGTATTGAGCGGCAGATATCCCTGCAGCAGCAGAATGGCGAACAGCAAGACAAAACCCGCCAGGTTGAACGCGAGCAAGGCCAGGGTGTATTTCTGCCAGCTCTGCTCAGCGGTGGAATCGACACCCGCCAGGCGATAGCAACCGCGCTCCACCGGGCCGAGGATCGGCGAAAGCCAAGTACGCTGGCCTTCCATCACCCGGTAGTAAAAACGCCCCAGAAACGGTGCCGGAATCAGCACCAGGGCGAAAAAGCCGAGGATCAGCCCGTAATCATAACCGTGCATAGCCGCTCCTAGTTCCGATCGGCGCGCAACAGCGCAACCAGCAGATAAATGAACAGCGCCCCTGCCAGCAGCAGCGACACCCCGTCCAGAACATTCATGGGATTTCTCCGTGGTACGGCGTCGTGCCGTGTGTGGAGTGATTGTCGGCAGGGAGGCTGTAAAGGAGCGAGATCGAGAGCCGTGCTAGGGGGTAAAGAATCCGTAAAAAATGTTGGCTGGGGTGGCCTTATCGCGAGCAAGCTCGCTCCCACATGGGATCTGTTGTGAATAAAGAATTTGCGTCCACTGAAGGCTCTTAGTGGGAGCGAGCTTGCTCGCGATAAGACCAGCCCAGGCACCAATGCTCTGAACTGGGGCACAAAACCCAGCCATCCGGCAGGGAACATCCCCGATACGACACGATTTCATCCATTACGACCGCCCTCGCCACACTGGCACGCCCACTGCACTGCCCTCCCCAGCGCTTTTGCTATTGATCGAGGGGAGCCACCGATGAACACACAACTCAAACCCACCCTGGGCACCCTGCATTTATGGGGTATTGCCGTCGGCCTGGTGATTTCCGGCGAGTATTTCGGCTGGAGCTACGGCTGGGGCGTGGCCGGGACACTGGGCTTTCTGGTGACGTCCTTCATGGTGGCGGCTATGTACACCTGCTTCATTTTCAGCTTCACCGAACTGACCACCGCCATTCCCCATGCCGGCGGGCCATTTGCCTACAGCCGTCGAGCCTTCGGCGAGAAAGGCGGGTTGATTGCCGGCCTGGCGACGCTGATCGAATTCGTCTTCGCCCCGCCGGCCATTGCCCTGGCCATCGGCGCCTACCTGAACGTGCAGTTCCCGGCCCTGGACCCGAAACACGCAGCGGTCGGCG
The DNA here is from genome assembly GCF_052114545.1 of Pseudomonas sp. KB_12. NCBI lineage: Bacteria > Pseudomonadati > Pseudomonadota > Gammaproteobacteria > Pseudomonadales > Pseudomonadaceae > Pseudomonas > Pseudomonas sp. KB_12. The sequence goes on from NZ_JBFREY010000018.1 coordinate 18,758, forward strand.
CCTATATCGTGTTCATGGGCCTGAACATCCTCGGGGTCAAGCTGGCCGCGACGTTCGAGCTGATCGTCTGCATCTTGGCGGTGGTCGAACTGCTGGTGTTCATGGGCGTCGTGGCCCCGGCGTTCAGTTTCAGCAGCTTCGCCCTGAACGGCTGGGCCGGTTCCGATGTGTTCGGCGCACCGGCCATCGCCGGCATGTTTGCCGCGATTCCCTTCGCCATCTGGTTCTTCCTGGCCATCGAAGGCGCGGCCATGGCCGCCGAAGAAGCCAAGGACCCGAAACGCACGATTCCCAAGGCCTACATCAGCGGCATCCTGACCTTGGTGTTCCTGGCGATGGGCGTCATGTTCCTGGCCGGCGGCGTCGGCGACTGGCGCACCCTGTCGAACATCAACGATCCCCTGCCCCAAGCCATGAAAACCGTGGTCGGCGAAAGCTCCGGCTGGCTGCACATGCTGGTGTGGATCGGCTTGTTCGGCCTGGTGGCGAGTTTCCACGGCATCATCCTTGGCTACTCGCGGCAGTTCTTCGCCCTGGCCCGCGCCGGCTACCTGCCCGCCTCCCTGGCCAAACTGTCACGCTTCCAGACCCCGCACCGGGCCATCATCGCCGGTGGAGTGATCGGCATTGCCGCAATCTACAGCGACGGCCTGATCAACCTCGGCGGCATGACCCTGACTGCGGCGATGATCACCATGGCCGTGTTCGGCGCCATCGTCATGTACATCATGAGCATGCTCAGCCTGTTCAAATTGCGTAAAACCGAACCCAACCTGGAACGTACTTTCCGCGCACCGGGCTATCCGATCGTGCCGGGCATCGCCCTGGTACTGGCAGTGGTGTGCCTGGTGGCGATGGCCTGGTTCAACGCGCTGATCGGGCTAATCTTCCTCGGCTTCATGGCGGTGGGTTTCGTCTACTTCATCCTCACCGCACAACTGCGCGCAGACGCTCCCGCCGATGCGATGCTGACCGGGCTTTGAGGTGAAGCCGGCCGAACGGGCGTAGTATTGAACCACTGCGAGCAACCTTCGCTCATAAGTGGTAGGTGCGATGGATCGGCGAAATGTTCGTCCGTCCATCGCCCCCTCAAGGAGAACCCTATGCCCTGGTATGCCTGGTTGATTCTGATTGTTGCAATCGGCTCGATCGTTGGTGGTCTGATGATGCTGCGCGACACCGCCAACAAGGTCGAGCTGACCGATGAGCAACGCAAGCGCGTTGCCGAGCGCAATGCGGAAATGGATGCGAAGGAGGCCAAGGATCGTTGAATCGCACACCGCTTTTGTGGCGAGGGAGCTTGCTCCCGCTGGGTCTGTAGGAGCTGTCGAGTGCAACGAGGCTGCGATCTTTCGCCTATCAATTGAGTCTGGAGCGAAGATCAAAAGATCGCAGGCTTCGCCAGCTCCTACAAAAGCCAGCGCCTGCTGCGTCACTTTTCCCAATCCGCCTTGGCGATATGCAAGCCATGCAACCCCTTGTACGCCGCCCGCTCAGGCTGGCTCCAGCCCTCCAGCAATGAATCTTCCAACCGATAGATCTCAACCCCCAGCGGACGACAGACGCTAAGGGGATCCTGCGCATCCGGCCCCCACATCGCCAGCGACAAGTCACCACCCGGGCAAGTGGACAGGGCGCACAACAGATCGATCTCGGCAAAAAACTCCAGGTAATCGCCCTTCTGCGCCGGACAGGCCTTCATGAAGTACATGTCGTCATGATTAAGCCCCGTGCACTGGAAAATATTCAGCACGTCATGCACATCGAATTCCGTCAGGCCGTGAGGCAACACAGCACGGGTCAGGTTCGAATGGCAGTGATGATGAAAATCCTCGCCAGTCAGCATCTTGTTCACATAGGGATCACAGCGCGTACCCAGCAGATCGTGCAGTCGGCCACCATGCTCGTCGATGCCATAGCCGGCCAGGCTGTCATCGGTGATGGTCACCAAGGGCCGCAGGAATGGCAGGTTCGACCACAACCGATCATGGGTGCTGACGTGGGCGCCCTGAAGCTGGCGCGTGCGCGCCGCCCACAAGCGTTCCCGTGGATCGTGGGCATTCCAGACGTTGAAGTCCCCCACCTGCGGGCCTACCGGGGTCGTGACGCGGAACACATGACCGGCAGGTACGTGCCAAGCACGGCCAGTGCGGATGGGTACCTCGAACTGTTCGATCAAGGTGCGTTTGTCCTGCTGGGTGCGGATGCGGTCGTAGAAGGGTTTGTCCACTTGCAGGGCTGAGCCTTTGCTGACCTGGTAGGCGGCTGGGTAATCTTTGTACATGGCGCGGGTCCTTGATCAGTGGTGATGGGTGGGCGTTAGCAGTTGCAGAAGCAGTTGCTCGGAATCGTCGAGGTAAAGACTCATCGCTTCGTAGGCCACAAGCTTGTCGCCCTCGGCCAGGCAATCGTGGATATAGCGGTCACGCGCTAGCCACGGTGCTTGGAAACGCGCCTCATCGGGCGCGGAGCTAAATACCAGGCGCAGTTGTGCAACCACATTGGTGAAAAACTCATCAAGTAATGGACTGCGCATCAATCCGACGATGTGCTGATGGAACGCCAGGCCATGGGTACCAACCGAACGCCAGTCTTCACGCTCGCGAGCCAGATCCGCAGCCTCGAGAGCTTCGAGCATCCGGTCGGACTGATACTCGCGCAATGGCTGGCTGCCCAAGATGGCTTGAAGCTCCAAGGTGCGACGGACCTTGAACAGATCTCGTACATCATCGACGCCTAACCTGCGGACCATCACGCCTTTGTTGCGCACGTAACGGGTCAACCCTTCCTGGCCCAGGCGGTGTAACGCTTCGCGGATGGTGTTGCGGGAGGCGTTGTAGGCCGAGACCAGGTTGTTCTCCACCAGCGCCATGCCTGGCAGCAGGCGGCCGCCGATGATGTCGGCGCGCAGTTCCTGGGTGATCTGGTCGGCTAGGGAGAGTGTGTTGATCATCGGAGGAAGGCCTTGGATTGTTGAACAATCGGTTGGCTGTAGGTAATCACTATTTGTGCCACCAGCAGAGAAACCTCCAGTATTTGCATACAGCAGATAGCAAAAAGGCCAGTCGATTCGACCGGCCTCCTTCAATCACAAACTCAATTCACTTCCAGCTTGTCACGATTCCTGTCGAGAATCGCCTTGCCAATCCCCTTGACCTCCAGCAGCTCCTCCACCGAAGAGAACGGCCCATTATTCTCCCGATACGCAACAATCGCCTCGGCCTTGCCCTTCCCTATCCCTGACAGCTCGCGCTGCAGCGTGGCAGCATCCGCCCCGTTTAAATCCACCTTGGTGCTCTGCGTTTTGGCTGGCTGCGCCACTGCTTGCGGCGTAGCGACTGACTCGAGTTTGACCACCGGGGCGGCGATAGCAGCAATCGAGGCGCTGGTGAGAAAGGCAAAAATCAGAGAGTAGAAATAGCCTGTACGCATAAGTGACGCTCCATGACATCGTTAAGAGAGAAGCAGCTTTTCCGAAGCTGCTTCTCAAACTTAGGCGATGAGGTGTCGCTGTCAAAAATGTGTACGTTACAGCGTATGTAACAATCAGGGTTCGAGACGGCGTTGCTGGTAGATCCAGTCGACAATCTCGCCATCCGGAGCGTAACCACTGACAGTGTCCCGAAGCAGCTGGCGGACCCTGGTGTAGTCATCGTGTTCAATGGCGGCCAGCAACTCAGCCAGCTTGATCTTGAGCGTTTCCCACGACAGATGGTCCTCGTTGGCACTCATGATCATTGGGTGCTGGGTGGCGACGACGTTGTCGCCAATCAGCAACTCCTCGTAAAGCTTCTCGCCCGGACGCAAGCCTGTGAACTCGATTGAAATGTCGCCGTGGGGATTCTTTTCCGAACGAACACTCAGACCAGACAGATGAATCATTTTTTCCGCCAGCTCGACAATCCTCACCGGATCGCCCATGTCCAGCACAAACACATCCCCGCCCAACCCCATGGAACCCGCCTGGATCACCAACTGAGCGGCCTCGGGTATGGTCATGAAGTAACGGGTGATCTTTGGGTGCGTGACGGTCAACGGCCCGCCGGACTTGATCTGTTTGTGAAACAGAGGAATAACCGAACCGGATGAACCCAACACGTTGCCAAACCGGACCATGGTGAAACGGGTTTTATTGACCCTTGAGATGTTGGCTTTATCACCGAATAACACTGGGGCCAGTTCGCGACTGAGGGCCTGCAAGGTCAGTTCTGCAAGCCGCTTGGTGCTGCCCATTACATTGGTCGGGCGCACCGCTTTATCCGTGGAGATCAGCACGAAGTTCGATACGCCTGCCTGCAACGCAGCCTGTGCCGTATTCAACGTGCCGATCACATTGTTCAGGACGCCTTCGGCAATGTTGTGTTCGACCATCGGGACATGCTTATAAGCGGCGGCGTGATAGACCGTGTCGACATTCCAGGTCTTCATCACGTCCAGCAGTTTGTCCTGATCTCGTACCGATCCAAGGATAGGCAGCAACCGAACCGACAGCGACTCCCGAACCACTCGAGGCTCAAGCTCAGACAGAATGCTATAGAGATTGAATTCGCTGTGCTCATACAGCAGCAAAGTAGTCGGCTTCAGTGCCAGTATTTGCCGACAAAGCTCGGAGCCGATCGAGCCACCGGCTCCAGTGACCAGGACCGACTGACCAGTGATGCAATGCTCTAGCAGATCGGGTTGTGCGGGGACCGAATCGCGCCCGAGAAGGTCCGCGATGTCCACCTCCTGGATGTCATCGACTTTGACCCGGCCGCTGGCCAGGTCCATGAATCCTGGGACGCTGCGGACATGCAGCGGGAAACCTTCAAGCAACGTCAAGATCTCCCGACGGCGCCCACGTGACGAGGAAGGCACCGCCAGCAGAATCTCTTGTGCGCCGGTGGTGTCGATCATTTTCTGGATATGCTTGGGCGCGTAGACATGTAGCCCAGCAATCACACGGTCAGCGATGCTGTTGTCATCATCAATGAATGCGACCGGTCGCATCACCCGCCCCATGCGCAACGCGGCCACGAGCTGGTTACCTGCGGCCCCGGCACCATAAATTGCAACCTTCGGCAGGCCGTCGTCACGGTTAGTGAAAGGCACATGCTGGGCTGCGGTAAACCAGTCTCCCAGAAAATATTGCCGCATCATCAGGCGCAAGCCGCCAATCATGATCAGGCTAAGCCACCAGTAGTTGAAAATGATGGAGCGTGGCACCACGGTTTTGTGGTTGCTGTACCAATACACCACCAACGCCAGCAGCAAGGCCGAAAGGCTGACCGCCTTGCAAATCGTGATCAGCGCGTCGTTACCAAAATACCGCATGACCGCGCGATACATGCCAAAGCGGATGAAGATCGGGATGGCTACCAGCGGTGCTGAACCAAAAAGCCACAGATGTGTTGCAATCGGGCTGGCCAACGCGTCGACGCCCAGACGAACGACAAACGCCAGCCAGAGGGCGACCCAGACAAGGACAATGTCTGTTGCCACTTGTATCGCCCGCTTGTGGCGTCTTGGCAATCCCAGCAGGGCTATCCTTAACTTATCCATAAACCCTTTACTCACCTTGGCACGTTCCCGTCTTGAATACGTTTCTATTGTACGTAGCAACGTTACACATCACTTAGTAAAAACGATCATTTGAAAACGAACTTGTACCGACCTTCAGATTAGACTTCCTCAAGATCCAGTATGGCGCTTGAGCGGCCAACATCATCAACCACAGCGCGCCAAGGCTCCACTCAACGATCCTTGTGTTTTGGCATCAGGCGTCGTTGCTGAAATATCCAATCGACAATCTCTCCTTCGGGCGTGTAACCGCTTACGGTTTCGCGTAGCAGCATGCGGACCCGTGAATATTCATCCTTGGCAACAGCGGCCATCAATTCATCCAGTCTAGCCTTGAGTTGGTCCCACGGCAGATGGTCTTCATTGGCGCTCATGATCATGGGATGCTGAGTCGCGACCACGTTGTCACCGATCAATAGTTCCTCATAGAGCTTCTCTCCTGGCCGCAAACCAGTGAACTCAATCGCAATATCCCCGTGCACATTCTTCTCGGAGCACACATTCAAGCCAGACAGGTGGACCATTTTCTCAGCCAACTCGGCGATTTTCACCGGCTCTCCCATATCCAGCACAAACACATCGCCGCCTCGCCCCATCGAACCTGCCTGGATCACCAACTGGGCAGCTTCCGGGATTGTCATGAAATAACGGGTGATATTGGGATGCGTGACGGTGAGGGGGCCGCCGGATTTGATCTGCTGCCGAAAACGCGGAATAACCGAGCCGGATGACCCCAGCACATTACCGAAGCGCACCATGACGAAACGGGTCTTATTGACCCGGGCAACATTACCGCTGTCTGCGAAGAGCACCGGCGCCAGCTCATGACTCAGTGCTTGCAAGACCATTTCTGCCAGGCGCTTGGTGCTGCCCATGACATTGGTCGGACGTACGGCCTTGTCCGTGGAAATGAGCACAAAGTTCTCGACCTGAGCCTTCAACGCCGCTTGCGCGGTGTTCAACGTACCGATGACGTTGTTGAGCATGCCTTCGGCGATATTGTGCTCCACGAGGGGCACATGCTTATAGGCTGCTGCGTGATACACCGTCTCGACGCTCCAGGACTTCATGACGTCGAACAATTTGGTCGCGTTACGTACCGAGCCCAGGATCGGTAATAGATTCACCGGCATTGATTGTCGGACGATGGTCTCTTCCAGTTCGCCCAAGATGCTGTAGAGGTTGAATTCGCTGTGATCGAACAACAGTAAAGTGGATGGCTGCAGGGCAAGAATCTGACGACAGAGTTCAGAACCAATCGACCCACCTGCTCCCGTGACCAGGACGACCTTTCCACGAATACAACGTGACAGTAGCTCGGGTTGTGCAGGCACTGCATCTCGACCTAACAAGTCGGCAATATCTACTTCCTGGATGTCGTCGACTTTCACACGGCCGCTGGCCAGATCCATGAAACCCGGCACACTGCGTACGTGCAGTGGGTAGCCTTCCAGATACTCGAGGATTTCACGACGTCGCGCACGACTCGCCGAAGGAACGGCCAACAGCACCTCTTGAGCGCCAGTGAGTCCAATCAGCCTCTGGATGTGCTTGGGCTTGAACACCTGCAGACCAGAAATCATTCGATTGGCGATACTGGCATCGTCATCGATGAAAGCCACCGGTTGCATATCTCGACCTATGCGCAAGGCCGCTACCAGTTGATTACCGGCAGCACCGGCTCCGTAGATCGCCACTTTGGTAAGGCTGGCGTTACGGTTGATAAAGGGCGCATGACGGGAGGGAACGAACCAATCGCCCATGAAGTACTGGCGCATAAACAATCTCAAGCCGCCCATCATCACCAGGCTGAGCCACCAGTAATTGAAGATGACCGAACGCGGGACAGGCGCCATGTAAGATGCCCCCCAATACACCACGAGCGCCAATACCAACGCGCTCAGGCTGACTGCCTTGATGATCGCGATCAAGGCATCGTTACCCAAGTAGCGCATGACGGCCCGATACATACCAAAATGAACGAACAATGGGATAGCGATCAAAGACGCGCTGACAAGGAGCCATGGATGGTTTGTAAACGGATTGATCATCTCGTCAAAGCCAAGACGCACCACGAACGCCAACCACAAGGCCCCCCAGACCAGCACCACGTCGGCCATGACCTGAAGCAGTCGTTTCTGCCGACGCGGCAGGCCCAGCAATGCGACGCGAAGTCTATCCATGAATGTTTCCAGCCCCTTGTTGTTCCTACTCATTATCGTTATGTCCGGCTTGAACCATTTCACATCTTTACCCGGGCGCTCAGGAATCCTCCAACTGACCGGCCTTGAACTTGAAGGCCAATAACGCCAAGGGCACGTAGGCCAACACAACGCCTGTCAACCCATCGAGCTTCAGAACCACGACGCACCACGCCAGGGGAAACAACCACAGCACGTTGATCGCCGCCACTGCCAACGTGACCGGACGATGGCGCCCATAACAGCGCGAGGCAAACTGATAGGCATGACTACGATGAGCCTCGTAGACTTTATCTCCCCGCAAAAACCGTCGAGTAAGAGTGACCGTCGCGTCGACGATAAACACCCCCAGCAGGATCAGCCATGCCCAGAACAAGGCCGGAGAGACCCAGGCGGCTTGCAAGGACATGATCCCAAGCGCGATCCCGAGGAAACCACTGCCCGCGTCTCCCATGAAAATTTTCGCAGGTGGGAAATTCCAGAACAGAAAGCCCAGCACGGCAGCGGCCAAGATCAACGGAGGCCAGATCAGGTCGGTGAAACCCGACAGTAGGTAGAGAGCACTCGCCCCCAGGCAGGCCGACACGGCTTCTACGCTGGCGATACCGTCAATACCGTCCATGAAGTTGTACAGGTTGAGAACCCAGACAAGATAAAAGACAGCCAGGGCATGTCCTATCCAGGATAGATCGACACTGACACCAAACAGGTTCAGCGGCGCCAGGCCCTCAAGCCATGCCAACGCCCATATAGCGGCGCTGAAATGCCCGAGCAATCGCCACCGCGCCGCAATGTGCCCATGGTCATCCATGAAACCCACGATGGCGACCAGCGCACCTGCCCCGCCCAATGCGATCAGGTAGTGAGGCGGAACCAGACCCAGTTGCCCCAGCAAGGGCAATGTCAGCAGGAATGCCACGACTATGGCAACGCCTCCGCCCCGGGGTGTCGGGATACTGTGAGAGCTGCGTGCATTCGGAATATCGATGATGCTACGCGCCAAGGCATAGCGACGCAGCCCCGCGGTCATGAGCAGTGAGGCCAGCGTGACAGAGGCAAACAACCAGAAGTACATCATTTAGCTTGATTCATCCTGAAATGCCGTGCGGTTTCGGCCAATGCATCATCGACACTCACGGGTGGGTTCCAATTCAAAAGTGTACGTGTCTTCTCGATATTGACCTGCAGCGAACCACATAGGCGCTGGGACAGCGCTTTTCTGCCCAGCATGCTGGCGCCGCGATCGAGTATCCAGCTAGGGACCGGAATCAACCGGGCAGGTTTACCCAGCGCACGAGCCATCCGGCTGAGCAATGTCGTAGTCGACAGATCTTCTCCATCACTGACCAGGAAGGTCTGGTTCGCCGCCGCGGGGTGATCGATACACGTCACGATGAGGTCGACCAGGTTATCGATGCTCACCAGGCTACGCCGGTTATCGATGGCACCGAATGGCAAAGGCACGCCTTTGTCCAACCAACGCATCATGTTCAAGAAATTAGCCTTCACGCCAGGCCCGTACACCAGGACAGGCCGGATGATGACCACTTCCATTCCTGTCGCCTGCGCAACCTCCTGCAGACCTTGCTCGGCCTCCTGCTTGGAAACGCCGTACGGGTCCACTGGCGCAGGAATATCGTCGGCTGCGTAAGGTTGGCCGGGCGACGTACCTTCCCCGTTCACTTTGATGGAACTGATGAAAATAAATCGACGGACACCGGCTTCAGCCGCCTGCCTTGCAAAATTGAGCGTCCCTTCCACGTTGACCTGCCGAAAGGCGGCCAGCGGATCAGCCTCCGAATCATTCATCACGTGCACGCGAGCAGCGCAATGAATGACTGTACCCACATTGGCCAGGTGCGCGTGCCATTGGGTTTGCGCGGAAAATGACTCAATCCGCACAGTGCTGATGGGGCCTGACAAATGCCGGTCACCGCGAACCACTGCGGTCACCGATCGTCCGGCGTCTGCTTGCAACCGTGTAAGTACCGCACCACCTACAAACCCGCTCGCCCCGGTCACAAGAATACTTTTCTGCATCAGCGGTTCACCTTCCGTAGCGTGGCTTTTCTGAAGATATCTTCCAAACGCGCCAGCAAGCGCTGCTTGGAGTAGTGCTGGAGGTAATAGTCACGACCGCTCTCCCCCATGACTTTGCGTTGGGATGGCGCGAAACCCGCCAGGGTCTGAGTAATACCTGCCAAGCCACCTGCATCACCGGACGCACACGTAAACCCTGCACCGGACTCGTTGATTACGCGCGCGGCTTCGCCATTGATCATGCCGAGCAGAGGCCTGCCCGAGGCCAGGTACGCCTGGACTTTGCCAGGAATGGTTTTTTCAAACACATCATTGGTCTTCAGTGAAACCAACAGTGCATCGGCATTGGCAAACAAAGCCGGCATGGCCTCCAACGGATGCCTGCCCAGAAGCAGGACGTTGTCCAAACCTCGCGCACTTACCTGCTGGCTCAACCACTGGCTCATCCGGCCATCCCCCACGATGGCCCAACGCACGGCGACTTTTCCACGTAATTGCTCGGCAGCGTCCAGCACGGCAGGGAAATCCTGGGCCTCGCCCAGATTTCCAGCAAATACCACGGTAAATACCGACTCATCGCGTGCAAGTATCGAGTCCAAGTGGTCCGAAGTCGCAGAAAAATCATCTTCAGCCCAACTGGGGAAGTAGACCAAGCGTTGCGGGTCTATCGGCCGGGTGCAGTAGCCTTTGACGTTTTCGAGAAAACCATTTGATTGCAGCAAAAGGTAGTCGGCGCGGTTATAGATCCAAGACACCATTCGACCGACCAAGGACAGCAGCGCCGGTTTTTTCAGAACGCCAACCGCTCTCAGTGTTTCTGGCCACAAATCCAGAACCCAAATGAATACGGGGGCTTTCTTCAATCGACCGATCACCAGGGCAGGAATAGCCGCCATGATGGGGGAAACTGCGTAGACGAATACGGCATCGAAAGTGCGTCCCCGCAGCGCGTAGGCGCCAACGGTCGAAGCACTGGAAAAAAAACTCAGATAGTTGAGGATCAACTGAATGCTGCGTTTGCCGCGCGGGATCATGGGCACCCGCACAATGCGGGCACCATGGTATTCGGTGAACTGCCCAGGCGCTGACTTGTAGGCCTCGAACACCTTCCCTTCCGGATAATTAGGCACTCCAGTGAGCACCGTGACCGAATGCCCTTTTTCGGTGAAGTCGCGCACCAGATCGTTGATGCGCATGTTCTCTGGCCAGAAGTACTGCGTGACCACCAAAATATTCAGCTTGCTCTCAGGCATATTCACGACTCGACTCAATATCGCTTCCAAACGACACGGTTTACGTAGTCGGTATAGCTGTGCACGATTCTGGCTACTTTTTCGGAAACGTTAGGCATGCTGTAGTCCGCTACCAGACGAAGGCTGCGCTCGCTACCCGAGAGTTGTGTCTGGAGAATATTCAGTCCTTGCAAGACTCGCTCGACTTCCAGCCCCACCATCATCACTGCCGCTTCTTCCATCCCCTCGGGCCGCTCATGAGCTTCGCGCAGGTTCAACGCTGGAAAGTTGAGAATCGACGACTCTTCATTGATGGTGCCACTGTCAGACAAGACCGCACGCGACTCGAGTTGCAGCTTGTTGTAGTCCATGAATCCCAAGGGCTTGAGCAGTCGGACATTTTCATGAAACACAATGCCCATGGCATCGACACGCTTTTGAGTGCGTGGATGGGTAGAGACAATCACGGGCTGGCCAAACGTACTGGCCACGGTATTGAGCACCTCGACCAACTTGAGGAAGTTTTTATCAGAGTCAACGTTCTCTTCGCGGTGCGCGCTGACCACAAAGAACTTGCCCGCCTCCAAACCAAGCCGCTCCAGGACGTTCGACGCCTCGATACTGTCGCGATAGTGATTGAGCACTTCAAACATAGGGCTGCCAGTCTTGATCACACGATCGGCAGGCAAACCCTCGCTCAGCAAATAATCTCGGGCGATGGTGCTATAGGTCAGGTTGATGTCTGCCGTGTGATCAACAATGCGCCGATTGATTTCTTCGGGGACGCGCATATCAAAGCAACGGTTTCCGGCTTCCATATGGAACGTGGGGATCTTGCGTCGCTTGGCGGGAATAACTGCCATGCAACTGTTTGTATCACCCAGCACCAGCAAGGCTTCAGGTTCAATAATAGCCAGTACCCGGTCCACCGCGATGATCACATTGCCGATGGTTTCCGCGCCGGTGCTCCCGGCAGCATTCAAGAAGTGGTCAGGCTTTCGGATGCCCAAGTCCTGGAAGAAAATCTCGTTCAGCTCGTAGTCATAATTCTGACCGGTATGCACCAGCACGTGTTCGCAATACTTATCCAGTGCGGCCATGACCCTGGACAAACGAATAATTTCAGGACGCGTGCCCACCACGGTGACGATTTTCAGTTTTTTTAGTGCAGTATTCATTGCTAATCCTTCAGGCCTGAGTGCCAACAGCCATGGTGTAGGTGTCTGGCCGCTCACGATCAAAAATTTCGTTGGCCCACAGCATTACGATCATTTCGGTTTCGCCAGTGTTGGTGATGTCATGACTCCAACCCGGGACGGTTTCAACGATCTGTGGCGTTTCGCCATCAGTGTAAAGCTCGTAGAACTCACCGCTGACAATGTGCCGAAAACGGAAGCAGGCGTGACCTTTGATAACCAGGAACTTCTCGGTCTTGCTGTGATGGTAATGCCCTCCCCGCGTAATGCCGGGATGAGCAGTGAAGTAAGAGAACTGACCGGCATCCGGGGTCTTGAGCATCTCAACGAATACACCTCGCACATCCCCGTGCTTGGGCAACTCATAGGTGAAATCGTCTGGCGTGAAATAGCTCAGGTAAGTCGAATACAAAGCGCGGACCAACCCAGTCCCCACCCGCTCGGTCACCATCGTCTCTCGGCTGCGCTTGAACGCCTGCAACTGATCGGCCAATGCCCCGACCGTCGTGGCATAAACCGGTTGTACATCCAGATAAGGGCCTTCCGGGGCGCTGCCATCCATCACATCGATGAAGCTTCTGATTACATCGTCGATATAGACCAGCTGCAGCGGTGCCGCGGGATCATTGACGGTAATTGGCAAGCCACGGACGATGTTATGGCAGAACGTCGCCACCGCCGAATTGTAGTCTGGCCGCGCCCACTTTCCGAAAACGTTGGGCAAACGATAAAGATAAACCGGTGAGCCTTGCTGTTTCGACAGGTCAAGCAAGGCGTGTTCAGCATCGCGCTTGCTCGTCCCATAAGGATTATCGACCTCAGCCTGTATGGATGAGGTGTAGATCACGGGTATCGACCGGCCAGTGGCCTTGATAGCAGCACACAACGTTGCAGTGAGGCCACTGTTACCTTCGCTGAATTCCTCGATACGCTGGGGTCGATTGACGCCCGCCAGATGGAACACAAAGTCCACATCATCAAGCATCGACAACAGATCGGATGGGGCCTGCTGGCGACCAAATCGAACCACCTGAACGTCCTGGCGCTCTTGCAGGTGAGCCACAAGGTTTTTGCCGACAAAGCCGCCAGCCCCGGTAATAAGAACTTTCACGGGCATCACTCCTCTGGAGTGGCGGGCTCGCCACGCTGTATGGCGCGCATGAAATCCAGCTTCAACAACAGCTTTTGCATGCCTTCGACATCCAAGCGCTCGGTGTTATGCGAGTTGTAATCCTCGGTACGTGAAATTTTCTCCTCGCCTAGCTCGACGAACTTGCTGTAGTTCAAGTCGCGCAGGTCTGGTGGTACGCGGAAATAGACGCCCATGTCCTCGGCACAGGCCATCTCCTCACGACTGAGCAGTGCCTCGTAAAGCTTTTCACCGTGGCGCGTGCCAATGATTTGAATCGGGTGGTCAGGTTGCCCGAGCATCGCTGTCAGCGCTTGAGCGAGGGTTTCGACAGTAGCAGCTGGGGCTTTCTGGACGAAGAGATCACCATTGTTGCCATGCTCGAAGGCGTAGAGCACCAGATCCACCGCATCGGCCAGGGTCATCATGAAGCGGGTCATGTTGGGATCGGTGATCGAAAGCGATTTCCCTGCACGAATCTGCTCAATGAACAAAGGGATGACTGACCCTCGGGAGGCCATGACGTTGCCATATCGTGTACCGCAAATAACCGTTTTGCTTTCGTCGACATTACGCGACTTGGCCACCATGACTTTTTCCATCATGGCCTTGGAGATACCCATGGCATTAATGGGGTAGACAGCCTTGTCCGTGCTCAGGCAGACCACGCGCTGGACACCATTCTGGATGGCCGCCTCAAGCACGTTGTCGGTGCCGATGACGTTGGTTTTCACTGCCTCCATGGGGTGGAATTCGCAGGAAGGTACCTGCTTGAGGGCCGCAGCATGGAAGATATAGTCAACACCACGGGTAGCATTCAGCACGCTTTGGTAGTCCCGTACATCGCCGATGTAAAACTTCAGCTTGACGTTACTGTAACGCTTGCGCATGTCGTCCTGTTTTTTCTCATCACGACTGAAAATGCGGATCTCAGCAATGTCGGTATCCAGGAAACGTTTGAGCACCGCGTTGCCGAAGGAACCAGTACCACCCGTGATAAGAAGTTTTTTGCCGTTGAACATATGATCTGACCCTTGCCACGAACCTGGCGAACTACCTGGCTCGTAGAGCTGAATAAATGATGTCGTCTTTCTGCTGAGAACTCGGATAGCTGATCAACACCGCCCGGTACGCGCCCTTGAACACAAAGAAACTGCCCGCCGCTACGCCCACCACGCCACAAGCTGCCACGACGCTACGCATGTCTTCAAGCGAGCCGCCACCGCCTAGAATAGTGATGGGGATACGCACGGCTTCACGAAGCTTGATTGCAAGCTCCACATCGTAGCCTTTCATTTTGCCGTCGTTTTCGATGGAATTGAGCACAATTTCGCCGGCACCGAGTTTTTCAAACTCTTGAGCGGCCTCAATGACGCTGCGCTTGGTATTTCGCTTGCCGTTGTGCGTCCAGACTTCCTGCTGCTTGCTCAGCAAGCGCGCTTTATGATCCAGGACCACCACAACACTCTGACTGCCGATCTCTTCAGCGATCTGACTGATCAATTGCGGATTTTCAAATGCCGCCGAGCTGATGGCAACCTTCTCGACACCCAGCGCAATAATATTCTTGGCCTGCTGAGCTGTACGAATGCCCCCGCCATAGCACAGCGGCATCCTGCACTCCGCCGCCAATTTGGCAATCTGGGCATAATTAGGTTCCACTGCATTTGCGGTGGCATCGATATCGATCACGATCAATTCGTCGGCTTCTTTCTCATTGAAGATTTTTACCGCGTTGATCGGGTCCCCAACGTATTTGGGGTCCTTGAACTTCACTGTCTTCACCAGCCCGCCATCTTGAATCAGCAAGCAGGGAATGATCCTGGGTCTCAACATGTCATAGT
Organism: Pseudomonas sp. KB_12; assembly: GCF_052114545.1. NCBI lineage: Bacteria > Pseudomonadati > Pseudomonadota > Gammaproteobacteria > Pseudomonadales > Pseudomonadaceae > Pseudomonas > Pseudomonas sp. KB_12. Next base: position 33,959 of record NZ_JBFREY010000018.1, read on the forward strand.
TCCGCGAAGTTTTTCAGTAATCCGACGCCGAAGTGATGGCTCTTTTCAGGGTGAAACTGGACGCCATACACATTTTGAGCGCGCACCGCGCAACTGAACTCCAAGCCATAGGAGGACGTCGCCTCGCTATATCCAGCGTCTTCGCAATCAAAAAAGAACGAATGGAGAAAATAGAAACGCGCGTCAGTCTCAAACCCCTTGAACAACGCGGAACCTGAGGAAGAACTGACATCGTTCCACCCCATGTGCGGCAGAGGCAACTCGGCCAAGTCAGGAATCGACTTGAAGGAACGAACACGACCAGGCACCCAGCCAAGGCCAGGCAAGGCTCCCTCGTCACTGCTGTTCGCCAGGATTTGCATGCCCACGCAAACGCCCAGGACCGGAACCTTGTGACGCAGGACCAACTCTTCAAGCGTGGGCCGCATGCCTGACGCATCAAGCCGCTCGACCGCATGATCGAATGCGCCTACCCCGGGGAGAATCAACTTCGTCGCACCGTCTAGCTGCGCAGCCGTCTGAGCGACTGCGACCGGGATGTGCAAACGTCGATAAACGTTCACGAAAGCCTGGATATTACCCAGACCGTAGTCAATGATGGTAATCATCTGAACAGCCGTCTTTCCAATCCGATTGCGCTGAGGATACGAGCACCTATTCCAATCAAGAAGCGTTTGTTCTTGTAATCATGGAAGGTCTTGTTTTCGCCGTCGAAAATGCGCTGAAGCTCGGGAACAGTCAAGTCCAGCTTGTGCGCCACGTATTCAAACTCCGAAGTAAGGAAGTTTTCATCCAGTTCGGGTTTGGCGATGCGCGCTAAAGCGGCTTCCCGGGTCATTTGCCCGGTCATGATAAGACTGGAGAAATGAGCACGACGTTTCTCATAGCCAAATTTGCGCGGCATCCAGTAGTCTTCATAAAAACGAGTGAATCTGGACTCATGATGCTTATGCTGAAAACGCTTCCAACCAAACAGGCGTTCAAGCGTATCCTCAGCCTCGCTCTTCACATAAGGCACAAGATTCAAAGGACGCACAACCTGCATACCCAAGACATAACGATAATAAATTTTATAGGACAGTATATCTACAAGCGGAAAAGTCTTAAGTTTTCGCGTACCAAATTTAGCATGAATATCATTAATCAGCATCTCGTCAATGCCCGGATAAGCGCCCCACTCCTCCGGCTCCCGACAGCACTCGGTAGAATAGTTGGCGCCAGTCAGCACGTATTTTATTTTATTAGCTTTGGCGAACTTATAGAGCCCTGAAAAAAAAGCAGTGTCTTGCGGAATATCCTGATCCGGAATCTGAGCCTTTAAAAAAGCCACTTGCAGGCTTTTCATTTCTTCCCAGTTTATAACATCAGTGTATAAATCCAAACCGAGACCATCGACCAGTTTCTCAATATTACTGACAGCCTGATCCGTGTTCCAACCCGCATCAACATGAAACAACAAAGGGCGCAACCCCATAACCTCTTTAGCTACGTAACATAGGTACGAGCTATCAAGACCGCCACTAAGACCGATGATGCAATCGAACTCACGCCCAACACCATCAGCTTTTATTTTTTTAGCCAACAACTTCAGCTCAGCATCACCTCGCGCATCAGTGTGCCAACTAGGCTTAATAGCCTTGGAAAAATTATTGCAGTATTCGCAAACACCCTGCTCATCAAACTTTATATTAGGATCACTTGTATCCATAATACAACTACCGCAAATAGCATACTCCAAGGCGCTACTCATTTACCCCTCCAATTAAAATGCTACTTCACCGCTTGTAATTTATTATTTATCCTTGACAATACTTCGCAATATTCTTCAGGTTTAATCGCCAAGGGGTGCAAAACCGCCCCGATTCCGCTCCCCTCGTACTCAGCCACCAGGGTTGAGGGATAGGATATTAGCAAATCGACCTCAGGAAAGAAATCGGCCTGCTCAATCATATACCATCCCCTTGATTTTATCTCCTTGCTCGGAGACACCGTAGGATGCGGCTTATAAAAAAAGTCAATCGTAGAATTCGATACCATCTGATCATAAAGATACAAGTGAAATTTTTCACATATGGCATGCCCGACTATCAGGACGCTGAAATCAGAGGATACGGGAGACAACGAAATCTTAGGCTTGAAAAACTCAACCTCAAGGGAGTGTTCGGCAGCTCTACGAGACAAAATATGCTGACGAAACACTTCAACCGAACCTTCGTTATAAGCATATAGTTTCGCCACATTGCACAACCGCGTTGGAATCTCCACAGAAAAACTCGATTCCATGCTTGTCGAAGCGAGCCCAACCAATGACCCATGCTGAACGATTGTAAGGCTTGACTCCTTTTTTGATCTTTTTGCAACAAGGCGATCCATCAGGACCGCCCACCTATCGTAATGATCGGTTATGACAAATTGATGAGAGGACATTTTTTCAATAGCCAAATAGAACGCAATCCATTTGAACGCGGTGTAGCTCTGTAGTCTCCACACATCGAATAATACTTTTCTCCTCATCCGACGTGAAATAACGAAAGACAGCCTCAATGCCTGAATACAGTCCTGCCAAGTCAACAATGCGGAAAAGTTAAATGCCAGCATCTTAGAGTCTAAGCTAAGCACCTCACTGCCAGGACATTTAATCAAACCACCCATTCCATTTAGCACGCCAGCTGACTCAAGCACATCCAACGCACGCGGAGAGAAAGAAAGACCGATAGGTAAATCCGAAGGTAAATTCGAGTATCGAATATCAAATTTATCCTTAACAATTAACAATTTTAAAAAATCAAACAAAAACCAACACTTATCCAGCCCGAGCCGCCACATGAAACCAGCCAGACTTATAACAAAACGAATCGAACGAAAATTTGAACCCGCTATACTTATCAATTTGGCTGGGCGAGGTGCATACGCCAAGTCACTTGGCTCGCAGCCACAAAGCGAATAGACACTTTTATCAATAGCAACTTCATTTTTTGTCGCAGCAAGGTAATGTGCAAGCAACCTCAATCGGCCCGCCCCATTCTTATCCACGCCCTTTGTTCTCTGTGACTTCCTAGACAAAAAACACCCCCAACGAAATAAAGAACATCTGATTATCTGGAAAGGAATTCAATGTATTTTCGAACAATGCACAGACAAGGCAATACCAAAAGACAAGTTTGAAATAAACATCCCTATCCGCGCCCGAACGAGCTTTGAAAATAAAGCCATCGACACACCTAAAGCCACCACGTATTTTGCCATTTTGTGAAACAAATGATCATCATCGCGAGAAGCTAAAATATTTCCAGAAAGCAAAAACTTAATATAATAAATCGCAAAAATCACAAGCCATAACAACATGACAATAACAAAAAAATAAGATAATTTTTCGCGCCCCACTTCTGAAACTTCCCCTTTAGACCTTAGCATCACAACCATCCATTTTAATCAATCCAAAGCCAAAAATGTAAGCCAAAGTCTTCCAGACAAATATAATCGCAAAAGCATTGCACATCCCCCAAAGAACCGATGAAACCCCGTCAACTTTCGCAGCTCGCATAACAAGGTAAGACATGACGAAAACCACTAACCCGCCTATCTGACTAAAAAATATCTGCTTATCTTTATGAAGCGCATATAGCCCTACATGAGGAATCATACTAAACGAATACAAGGCAATCGATAATATCAGCCACTTCAAAATATAAAAATAATCCACATAAACACTCTTATCCAACCACAGCACCATACCCCAGCCAAAGAAATAACAAGCCAAGGAAAGAAACAAGGTAAAACCAACGACATTCAGAGTAAGGCCACGCATAACAGATGAAAACTGATGAGTGTCGCCATTTTTTGCTGAAAGAATGAGTTTCGGATAATAAAATACAATCACAGCAGCATCTAAAAAGGAAAGTACCGCTGTCGCCATTCCGATATACAACACATACGCGCCCAAGACGTCTAAACCTGCGACACGTTCAATCCAATACCGGTCAACCGTAAAGATACCGCGAATACAAAGACTGGCGATCAACAGAGGCCACATCAGCCTCAACCCCTTCTTAATCCACAACCAATTCACCGGGTTAAAAAAAGAATTGAAGCTATAAGACCTTAAACTCCAGAGACCTAAAACCAACGCAAACAAGCAACCCAAAAACCATAGCAGCAGGACCAGATTCAAGTTACGTGAATCCGGCGATAAAAACATTACAACTATTACGAGCAGACACCAAACACCGCTGCGCACAAACAAGACAACACTGGCAAGCATTTGTTTCGAGACAGCCACCAGTATCCTATTTAACTCTTGAGCTAAATGTTCAACTACCAACAAACACCCAAACCAGTAGACATATTCAATCGATATAATCCCAGTCGAAAAAAAAACAACGGTCAGCGGAGCAACTAAAACATAGGCTATAGAATACAGTACAAGCTGATCTTTTATATAGCCAAACAAAAGATCAGGATCAGAGCCGATAATTTCACGAGTAGAATAATTGTAAAACTCGAAGCCAACTAAATATATAGCATACCCAATTGTGGCCGATATCAAACCGTAGACACCCACATCCTTGGCATCAAGGTATTTGGCAATAAAAAAAATGAGAGCGAACTTACTAACCAACGTAGCCGCTCTTATATTTAAATTTATGAAGCGCTTTATGTTTTCGCGCCCTATTAACGTTAGCATTTCACATAGCAACCGGATCAGCATTCTTTATAACAACAGTCAATTTCCATCTCCAAAAAACGAAATAGAAGCAACCCCTACTGCCCATAAAATATTGCGCAAGCCTGCTTTTGCAACATAAGCATACAGCTCGCAAGTTCTACAACTCGGAGTTATCCATACCACTTCGATATCAGGCATTTCAATCTGCATTCAGATTTTCATCATGCACAAACATCTCGGCCATCTTAAAATCGTAAATATCATCAACATCAACAGCACGCATACGCGGGATAACAACGGACTTTAAACGCCCATCAAACAGCCCCTTCGCTAACTTTATGTAAGAAGGCCTAGTCACATAGGCGACACCCGTCATATCGTAGACTGCCGGAGCATCTTGTCTCCGAGCAATAGTGCCATCTCCACATACCAACTTACTTAATCCGGCCTCATCCCTGACCACCATGGCGAAATACGGGTTTGTTGCCGCCGGCGTTACCGTAACGACCACGTCGGCATCTTCAATCGACTCAAGGCACTTACGTACATCGCTTGTATTTCTTAATGGGCTTGTCGCGGGAAGACTCAAGAACACATCAAAATAGTCACCGCGCTGCTCTAGAACCTCGATTGCATGCTGCCAAGACTTCCACTCCGCCGCTGTATCCGCAGCTAAATACTCAGGTCGCTCAATTACCTCCGCCCCATACTGAATGGCTATGGCCGCTATTTTACTGCAGTCAGTTGAAACAAAAACCTTATCTATTCCTTCAACCTGCTTAGCCACATTAATGGAGTATGCCAGTAAAGGGATGCCTGCCAAGCTCCTGATATTTTTGCCAGGCAGACCTTTAGAACCACCTCTTGCAAATATAAAAGCGTAAGTTTTCATAAATAATCTCTACCTTATAAAAAACGCATCCGAATGCAATTTTGTTACAAACTTAAAAATTCACTTTGCGCTCTTTGAAAGTCTTCCATCCGACCAATATCAAGCCAGTACTCATGCACAGGAAACATATTGACATTTCTATCGCATTCAATCTCCCTTTCTAAAAGCGTTGGCATGTCGATACGTTCTCCCGGAGGGACGCTTTTTACTAGTTCAGGTGAAAGCAAATAGATTCCGGCATTGATGAAAAAATGCTGTACAGGTTTTTCAACCATCGAGACTATTTTATGCCCTTCGCTTTGTATGACGCCATAAGGGACACAGTACTCGAACTCTCTTACGCACATAGTAGCGGATCCATTATGCGTTTCATGAAATTCAAGTAGGTTCTGAAAATTCAACGTCGTCAATAAATCTCCATTCATCATGAACAGCGGCATATCTATTTCATCATGGGGAAGTAGGCCGAGTGCCCCACCGGTTCCCAAAGGTGTCTCTTCATGGATATACGTAATGCTGACGCCCCATTGGCTTCCATTGCCGAAATAGTCTCTAATCATCTCTGGCATATAATGGGTAGATATATAGAAACGATGAAAGCCCGAATTTATAAATCGTTCTAAAATAAGCTCCAGAATAGGCTTATCGCCAACCTTGAGCAGTGGTTTAGGGCAGTTGTGGGTCAGCGGCCTCAATCGTGTGCCGAAACCACCTGCCATCAGAAATACCGGATTGTCGCGACGAGGAGTATCGATCAGATCGTGGAGAGTTTCCAGGCCAATGACCCTACCCCGATCATCCAAGACTGGAAGCTGAAGCAATTTGTATTGTTCCATCACCGAAAGAATACGTGCTTTCGTCCAGCCCAGTCGGGCCGTTTTAGGTGATAAACACATGATGTCCTTGACGGGACCATTTAACGGCAACTTTTTTAGTAGAGCTCGCCTAATATCTCCATCGGTCACAGTGCCTAGCAGACTTTGCTGTTCGTCTACTACCAGCACTATCCGCATAGCAACACGATCGAGCGTAGATATAGCGTCTTCCATCGCCATATCGGGACTAACAAGCGTTAACTGCCACTGTTTCATTCTTGCCTCTTAATTCTGTTGCCGTTGGGTAACATGAGGTTTAATACCTAACGACATGCAATTGGCTGGTAGAGATCTCACCAGTACCGAGCCGGCACCTACCACGGCATTCTCTCCTACGACCAAGGATTGAATGATGGTAGCACCTGCACCAATGAAAGAACCGGCCCCGATGGTGGCGCTCCCGCACACCACTACACCAGGCGCTATATGCACGTTAGCATTTACAATGCAGTCGTGATCTATGCTTGCACGCGAGTTGATAATTGTATTTTCTCCAATGACGCTGTCTGCCTGTATAACAGCACCAGCCATCACCTGAACACCCTGACCAAGACTCACACTTGGATCTACAGAAGAAAACGGGTGAATCAACGCAGGAAAATTAAAACCCTTGTCACGGTAACGCTCAAAGATAGCTCTTCTAATAGTATTGTGCATCACGTGACCGACCCCATTGATGAGACCGATTTTTTTTGGATCCAGCTGTTCAATGGAACTGTCACCGCCCAATACTTTGATACCACGCCATTCTTTTATTTCTCGAGACTCGAACTCTGGGCCACACACTCCCAGAACTTCGAAACCTGCGGACTTTGCCAAAGACAGAAGAACCTTGGCATGTCCGCCGGCACCGACCAGTACCAATGTTTTTGTAGCCTCTGCCGGCGTCACTTTTCGAAAGCCTCACCAATGGCATACTCGCGAAGGCTAATTTTTCCTATCAACCCCCATAATTCAACGGCGGGTAAGCCACCACCACTGCGAGCGGTTGTTAGATCTTGGCGTGTTATCACCGCACCTTTTGCGATTGGACGATTGGCTACAACCTGTTGCCGAGCGGCTTTACGGGTATCCCATTCGCTGGCTTGCGGAGCCTTGCATGCGCTACCGATAGCTTGCTCCAAAGCGCGAATGTCACAGATCATGTTTTTGAGCTCAGTCGGCTCAAGAGATGCCTTGTGGTCAGGCCCTGGCAACGTACGGTCAAGGGTAAAATGCTTTTCAATGACCTTCGCTCCCCTGGCTACAGCTGCGATTGAGACTAATGCACCCTCAGTATGATCCGAGTATCCAACCTCCAGACCAAAGGCATTCGCAAGCGTATCCATGGCTCTTAAGTTGACCTCGGGCCAAGGGGTCGGATATTGCGATGTGCAATGAAGCAGCGTCACATGGCCAAACAATCTGTGCCTATTCTCCGCAATCCCCCAGGAACGCCACACCTCATCCATGTTTTGAGGCTCGTGCTCATGGGCCAAGGCATGAGTAACGATAGCCAAGCCCTGCTCGACCTCACTCAGTGTGGCCATGCCGGTAGAGAGGACCAAGGGCTTCTGAGTACGAGCAAATCGCCACAATAATGGCCCATTGGTTAACTCGCCAGAAGGCACTTTGAAAAAAGGCATGCCTAAGTCGGTTAAAAAATCCAGGCTTTCCGTATCAAAAGCGGTAGAAAGAAATTCAATCCCACGACGGCGTGCATGTTGTTGTATATCCCGATGCCACTCTTTGGGTAGTTCGAGCTTCTTTAACATAGCCAACTGAGATTCAGCATCATCAGTATTTTTGACTTGATAAGCGGCCTTCGGTGCAGTTTTTGAGGCCAGTTTGGCAGCGTCAAATGTTTGGAACTTCACAGCATCAGCACCAGACTCTGCAGCTGCATCAACAAGCGCAAAAGCCATATCCCGTTGACCGTTATGATTAACTCCGGCTTCCGCGATTACATACACACCTTGATGGCTATTTTTCATAGTGAATCCAAGTCATGAAATTTTTTTGAAGTACTGCCATCAAAATTCATTAATTGCTGTATGATTTTTTGACTGGCATCACCTTGCCCGTACGGATTCGTTGCCTGCTGGCACATGCTGGAAAAATCTTTTGATAACGCGAGGGAAATAGCTTCGGAAATTGCCTTACTGCCAGGATCACAATGTATGACCGTCTGAGCCGCCAGCCTGCCTTTTTGACGGGAGCCGATATTCACTGTCGGCAATCCAAATGAAGGCACTTCAATGATTCCGCTTGATGAATTGCCAACTACAACACAAGCATGCTGTACAGTACTTAAATAACGCTTGAATCCGAGCGATGGAACAGCGAGCACCCTGGCAGGATTCGCCGCCGCATATTTCTCGATCAGAGATATGATACTACGGCCACCGTTATCTGCATTTGGATAAGTTATGATTACCTGGTGGTCTGGAAATAACTCCAGTGCATCCAACAAAGAAATAAAACTTTGTTCAGGATCTTCTTCAGCGAGTGTTACCGGGTGGTACGTGACCAACATAAACGGCTTGGCCAATTCAAATCCGAGACTCAGCGACAATGCTTCAAGCGAAAGAAACTCGCCACGTTTGATGTGATCCAAACCTACCGCACCCACATTGAATACGCGGGCCGGATCTTCGCCCATTTGAATAACACGCTGTCTGTAGGGTTCGGCAGCGACAAAATGCAACATAGACATCTTGCTTATGGCATGCCGGATAGCATCGTCATAGGCCCCTTCAGTTATCTCTCCGCCATGGATATGAGCAACCGGAATCTTCATGATTAGTGCAGCTTGCACCACGGCCAGCGCCTCGAATCGATCCCCTAGCACTACCAGCACATCTGGAGCCAATCGCTCCAAAGCGTCGGCAAATCCTAATAAACCAAGCCCCATGGACTTAACAACACCCACCGCCGTGTCGGAGGACAGCAGCATCTCTATTTTTGCATCAATTTCAAATCCATCTTGAACAATATCCTTCCAGGTTTCTCCGAACTCAGGCGACAAATGCATACCGCTCACGATAACCTGCAGTTCCAGTGCCGGTATATCCTTTAGCCCTTTCATCAGCCAATACAAAAGGCCGTACTCGGCCCTTGTGCCGGTGAATACCGCCACCTTACCGACCACGTTGAAACTCCGGTAACACGCTACTTGGCAAGTTTACTACTCGTGACTCCAGCCACAATGAATTGGTTAAGTCGCCTTTCATGCATTGACTGTACAATGGCAAATGACACATGAGCTTCCAAATAGGGCGAGTCATCACACCCTTATCGTTTGTCGCTTTGAGAAGAGCATCACGGCGCTCTACCGAGTCACAAATAACTGTATTTAACCAATAATTTGAACGACACTCAGGCGGCTCTTTAAAGAAAGTCAACTCACTGCCAGCCAATAGAGCTGCATAACGGGACGCCAACTCGCGCTTGGCCATAACGAACATGTCAAGCTGTTCTAATTGCGCGCAGCCCAAAGCAGCATTCAGGTTTGGTAATCTATAATTGAAACCCAATGCATCATGCACATATTCATAAGCGTGGGGTTGCTTGGCCGTCGTAGTCAGGTGTTTGGCTTTAACGCCGATTAGCTCATTCGATAGAATGGCACCGCCCCCACCAGTGGTTATAATTTTATTACCGTTAAAGCTAAGCACCCCTAAGGAGCCAAAAGTACCAGTATGTTGCTCTTTGTAATAACTCCCAAGCGACTCCGCCGCATCCTCTACCAGAGTAATATTCCAAAGCTTACACACTTTCGTCAGTTGGTCGATCTCCACAGGATGCCCAAAAGTATGCATAGGCAGACAGGCCCGAATGACTTGATTAGTGTCTTTATTACGGCAAAGACCTTCATCATCTAAATAGGCGTGCTCTTGAAGCCATACACTCATCGCCGAAGGGGAAAAACCCAGAGTATGCAAATCAACATCAATAAACACTGGCATGGCACCGCAATAGGCAATGGCGTTGCATGTGGCCACGAAGGTCAAGGCCTGGGTCAATACCAAGTCACCTTCCTTCACATCAGCCAATATCAACGCCGTGTGCAGCGCTGCCGTACCGTTCACCGTGGCCGTAGCCCTGGGGCTGCCAGTATAAGCAGCCAAGTCTTTTTCAAAACGGTCAACAAAAGCCCCCACGCTCGACACAAATGTAGATTCAATCGTTTCAACTACATAATCACGCTCATGCCCGTTAAATACTGGCGCATGAAGTGGAATGAAATCATTAGTGGCGTATTCGTCGCGCACAAACTTAATCAATGAATCGAACATGAGACTGCCTCAGACGTTGTATATATCAGCTTTATATTTAGCCAAATTTTCGGGAATGAGAAGCCAGTCGATTGTCGCTTGCAGACCCTCAGCAATAGAATAGTTCGGCACAAAACCCGTCAAACTTTTGATTTTGGTGTTATCGCACCACAACCTAAAAACTTCCGATTTGCCAGGGCGAATACGTTGATCATCAGTCAAAAACTCAACATCACTATTCATGAGTTCTTTGATGAGATTAAGTGTATCTCTCACCGATATTTCGTAGTTCGAACCGATATTCACCACTTCACCGATTGCCTCTTCGCATCTTGCCAATTGCAAGAAGCCTCTACAGGTATCGGCTACGTAGTTGAAATCCCTCGTCGGAGAGACATCGCCCAACTTAATTTGTTTTTGACCACTGGCTATTTGGGTGATAATTGTTGGAATAACGGCTCTGGCGGACTGCCTAGGACCGTATGTATTAAAGGGCCTGGCAATGGTCAGCGGCAAATCAAAAGAGTTGAAGAAACTCATCGCCATGGCATCAGCGCCTATTTTTGAAGCGCTGTATGGAGATTGAGCTTGTAGAGGATGTTTTTCGTCGATTGGGACGTATTGGGCCGTACCATAGACTTCACTGGTCGACGTATGAATCACTCTTTTTACATTATTTTCCAGGGCCGCCTGGCAGATATTCAACGTCCCTTTTACGTTTGTATCTACATAGCTATCTGGAGCAACATACGAATAAGGGATTGCTATCAAGGCCGCGAGGTGAAAAACCACATCAACGTCCTTGGTTATGTGCTTGCAAAAGTGCGGATCTCTTACATCGCCACTGACCACTTCAATCTGACCAAGGCAGTTGATGTTCTCCAGCCAACCCCAATAGTTAAAAGAATTGTACTGGGACAACGCTTTTACGTGGTAGCCTTCTTGCACCAACAACTCAACCAAGTGAGAGCCAATAAAACCATCAGCGCCCGTTACTAAAACCTTATTCAATTTCCACCTCAGTACTGGTTGAGTATTTAAATTTAGCACTGTTAGCTTTAGGCTGGACGATTCTGCTGCTGCGCTAGTCCAAAGCTAAAAACCAAATCTGACACATTACCGCCTCAGAATTTATCGTTTCCCTGAAACGGGAGATCGCTCAAACAACCTAGGCCAGCTGCATAATTTTGAGTTTTTCTAGCAAGCTCAACTGCCTTTGTTGATTCAATAAACTGATCAAAAGTATAGCTCCTTTCTTCTCCATTGAGAGCTACACAAATTACATCGATCTCCATGATGCAATCTCCTCCTCGGCATAGCTCATCCCTGGCCTTGAAAAATCCTGTTACTGACTTCTGGCTGTCTGGACATTTGCCTCACCAGGTCATCGCGGACTCAAGGCCGCCCTCTAAAAAAGGTACCGACCCTCTCGGCTCTCCGGATCGAACGCTGGGGACCCTAGCCCCTTTCTGCGGCGCTTGAACGGAGAGATAGCCAGAGGAGAAACTCCCCAGCGTCGATTATGCCCCTGCCATTCACACACACATAAATCGCTGAGAGCAGCAATGATAGCGAGGCCACGCCATTGGGCAAAATGGTTTTTTCAGACATGCCCGCTAGCCCGCCATTGAACGACGCAATCCAGGCAGCATTTAGCAACAAATTCAATGGGACGATAGGGAAAGCCCAGTATGGCCATCAGCCATTGAAAGCAAGTAGCCACTAATCGTAGAGGTGAGAACTGATGACAGACCTGTCACGAGATATTCCGAAAAAGCCCACCACTGCAGAACATATCAACGACAACAGGCTCCCTCAGGTAAACGACTTCTATCAAGCTATTACTGATACCACCTTAAAAAAAGCGAACCAGGGCAATAAATCCACCAAGAATCAGACCGGCAACAGCACCCAGGAACAAAATCAGTGTTTTATTCGGCTTGGTCGGACTTTCTGACCCTCACGCTGCCATCCTGCCGATAAACAGAAATACTCTCAGAATCAACGTTCAACTTACGGTAGAGGTTGTATCGCATCTGCAGCGATCGCAAATCCGATATAAATGCATCATCAGACGACCTGGACTCCAGCGCCTCGACTTCCACCGTCAAGGCTTTACTACCTCGCTGGTAATCCATTTTATTACCTGTCGCTACCGTTATATCAACCGCCACCGTAGAGTTGATAGTCGGTGATCGCCTTAGCGATTTTCAACGCTTCGCGAAGCTGCCGAATCCTGTCCCCGCGCATCCGCTGCGCAGTTTCGCTCAAGCTGGTAATCCGTTGCTCCAAGTTACGCGCCCTTACAGCCCGAGACGGGTAAGGCATTGTAGACAGTGATCCTTACCAAGACTACAGGGCTCACACATCCATTATTTCAATCGTCGACGCGCACCCACGAACCATGCGAGTAACGGCCCTAACATCATACCAGCGAGYAGCGCCAGGATTACGAAAACCGAGACAGGAAGCTGCGGAGCCGACCAACCTAGAAACAGGAGTGCAACCGGCTGGTTGTTTTCAAGCACGAACAACACGATAGCTGAGGCCACGAGCAGCGCAAGTACGACAAGGGCCAGGCGTTTAAAGTTCCGCATGAGAACTCCTTTGTTTTGGGGCTCCGTCAGAGCTCATCCCCCTCCTCCTCATTCACGCGATCCCTAAGCTCTTTGCCCGGCTTGAAATGAGGGACGAACTTTCCATCAAGACTGACGGACTGACCAGTCTTCGGATTACGACCTACCCGCGGGGCACGATAATGCAGGGAAAAGCTGCCGAAACCACGGATTTCAATACGATCACCCGTAGCCAGGCACTGGGACATTTGTTCAAGCATGGTCTTGATGGCCAGCTCCACATCCTTGGATGAGAGCAGCCCTTGATGGGTGACAATTCGTTCGATCAACTCCGACTTCGTCATATTTTTCCCTTCTTTTTCAAGCAGCTAGGAAAATCGCTTGAAAAGGTTTTAGCATGACCGGAGGGATTTGAACAGCCCAAGTATTGACATTCTTCTTTGCTCCCTTGTCGCCTCTTTCCATGCAGGCCGGGAGATTTCTCAAGCTATCGGCAAATGACCAGCATTGTGCGCGTCAGATAGCCAGCCGGATTAAAACCAAAGGGGTATTGACCGTTATCCTTGGCGTCGTCGGATCGGGTAATGACTTTGTAGCCGGCACCCTTGCACTCTCTTGCGGCTCGCTTATGGCACTTCTCCCAGCCAGAGCCCAACCCAGAGCAGTCGACCTCGATACCGCTGACACCACGCACTGCGTGGGTCTTGGCGCTTGTGGTGCAAGCTGGCAATGCCAATATTGCGAATATCAGGATGAGTCTGTTCATTCATCTCCTTAAATACCCATCACTCGGCTGGGTGGCGCCTGGTCTGGCACTATCGCGAGCAGGCTCGCTCCCACATTGCTCAGGGGGAGCCATGACATCTGCAATCCAGCCTTGATAGATGATTGATCCGCTTAAAGAAAGAGACAGCTGGGCTGCAGGATTGGTTTCACAGCGAGACCAGACAGCACACCTGGAACGAGCAAAGTCTGGTTTCCCCGAATCGCGCCCACAAAAAAGGGCGACCGAAGTCGCCCTTTTTCTATGGTCTGACAGAACTCAGTTCTGTTTTTCCATTTGTGCACGCAACAGGTCGCCCAGAGTGGTAGGACCAGCAGCAATGTCAGAGGTAGCTGGCTTGTCGCGCAGGCTCTGGATTGCTTCTTTCTCTTCAGCGTCGTCTTTCGACTTGATGGAGAGCTGGATTACGCGGCTCTTGCGGTCAACGCTGATGATCTTGGCTTCTACTTCTTCGCCTTCTTTCAGAACGTTGCGCGCGTCTTCAACGCGGTCACGGCTGATTTCGGAGGCTTTCAGAGTCGCTTCGATATCGTCGGCCAGAGTGATGATGGCGCCTTTGGCGTCAACTTCTTTCACGATGCCCTTAACGATTGCGCCTTTGTCGTTCTCTTGAACGTACTCGGAGAACGGATCGCTTTCCAGTTGCTTGATGCCCAGGGAGATGCGTTCGCGCTCTGGGTCAACCGACAGGATAACGGTGTCCAGCTCGTCGCCCTTCTTGAAACGACGTACGGCTTCTTCGCCCACTTCGTTCCAGGAGATGTCGGACAGGTGAACCAGACCGTCGATGCCGCCGTCCAGACCAATGAAGATACCGAAATCGGTGATCGACTTGATGGTGCCGGAGATTTTATCGCCCTTGTTGAACTGGCCAGAGAAGTCTTCCCATGGGTTGGACTTGCACTGTTTGATGCCGAGGGAGATACGACGACGCTCTTCGTCGATGTCCAGAACCATGACTTCCACTTCGTCGCCGACTTGTACGACTTTCGAAGGGTGGATGTTCTTGTTGGTCCAGTCCATTTCGGAAACGTGTACCAGGCCTTCAACGCCTTCTTCCAGCTCAGCGAAGCAGCCGTAGTCGGTGAGGTTGGTAACACGAGCAGTGACGCGGGTGCTTTCTGGGTAACGGGCTTTGATAGCGACCCATGGATCTTCACCCAGTTGCTTCAGGCCCAGGGAAACACGATTGCGCTCGCGATCGTATTTCAGAACCTTGACATCGATCTCGTCGCCAACGTTGACGATTTCCGAAGGATGCTTGATACGCTTCCAGGCCATGTCGGTGATGTGCAGCAGGCCATCGACGCCACCCAGATCGACGAATGCGCCGTAATCGGTGAGGTTCTTGACAATACCTTTGACCTGTTGGCCTTCCTGCAGCGATTCCAGCAGAGCTTCACGCTCGGCGGAGTTCTCGGCTTCCAGGACACTGCGACGGGAAACGACAACGTTGTTGCGCTTCTGGTCCAGCTTGATGACCTTGAATTCCAGCTCTTTGCCTTCCAGGTGCGTGGTATCGCGCACTGGACGGACGTCAACCAGGGAACCTGGCAGGAACGCACGGATGCCGTTAACGTCGACAGTGAAGCCGCCTTTAACCTTACCGTTGATAACGCCCTTGACCACCTCCTCAGCTGCGAAAGCCGCTTCCAGAACGATCCAGCATTCAGCGCGCTTGGCTTTTTCACGGGACAGCTTGGTTTCACCAAAGCCATCTTCAACCGAGTCCAGCGCAACGTGAACTTCGTCACCGACGTTGATGTTCAGTTCGCCAGCGTCGTTGTAGAACTGCTCAAGCGGGATGAGTGCTTCAGACTTCAGACCAGCGTGAACGGTTACCCAGCGAGCTTGGTAATCGATATCAACGATAACACCGGTGATGATGGAGCCTGCCTGAAGGTTCAGGGTTTTCAGGCTTTCTTCAAAGAGTTCCGCAAAGCTTTCGCTCATTTTAATTCCTGTTGATTAGGGCGAAGAATACGCCCGCCTCCACATCCCAGACGATGTGGGTTAGTTTCATATAAAAGAAGCATCGCAGGACTATGACTGGTCCCCTGCGAAGCTTCCTGGTCACCCGGCGATATCGCGAATGGCGATCTCGCTCATGATGCGTTGCAGCACCTGATCGATGGACAACTCCGTGGAATCCAGCTGTATCGCGTCGGCCGCCGGCTTGAGCGGGGCTACTGCGCGCTGGGTGTCACGCTCATCGCGTGCACGGATCTCATCTAGCAGACTCGACAGACTAACATCCTCGCCTTTGCCCTTCAACTGCAAATATCGGCGACGCGCCCTCTCCTCCGCACTGGCGGTGAGGAAAATCTTCAGCGGCGCATCAGGGAAAACCACCGTACCCATGTCGCGACCGTCCGCCACCAACCCCGGCGGCTCCTGGAATGCGCGCTGGCGCTGCAGCAAGGCTTCGCGCACCGCCGGCAGCGCGGCGACCTGGGAGGCCCCGGCGCCCACGCTTTCGGTACGAATGACGTCACTGACCTCATCGCCTTCCAGAATGATGCGCTGGAGCTGACCGTCGGTCGCGGCAATGAATTGCACGTCCAGATGAGCAGCCAGTGCCTTGAGCAACTCTTCGTTGGTCAGGTCGACGCCATGGTTCGCGGCAGCGAACGCCAATAGACGATACAAGGCACCCGAATCAAGCAGGTTCCAGCCCAGCTGCCTGGCCAGGATCCCGGCGACGGTACCCTTGCCCGAACCGCTCGGACCATCGATGGTGATGACCGGTGCCTTGATATTCACGACTGCGCCTCTTGTGCCACTCGGATACCGACCTGTGCGCACAGCGCCAGGAAGTTCGGGAACGACGTCGCGACGTTGGCGCAATCATGGATGCGAATCGGCGCGCTGGCGCGCAAAGACGCAACACTGAAGGCCATGGCGATACGATGGTCACCGTGACCATGGACTTCGCCGCCGCCGATCTGGCCGCCGTCGATGATGATGCCGTCCGGCGTTGGCTGGCACTTGACGCCAAGGGCGAGCAAGCCATCAGCCATCACCTGGATGCGATCCGATTCCTTGACCCGCAGCTCTTCGGCGCCCGTCAATACGGTGCGCCCTTCTGCACAGGCGGCCGCCACGAACAGCACCGGGAACTCATCGATGGCCAGCGGAACCAGCGCCTCCGGAATCTCGATACCCTTGAGTTTAGCTGCTCGTACGCGCAGGTCCGCCACGGGCTCGCCGCCGACTTCACGCTGGTTTTCCAGAGTGATGTCAGCCCCCATCAGGCGCAGGATGTCGATCACGCCGGTACGCGTCGGGTTGATGCCGACGTGCTCAAGCACCAGGTCGGAGCCTTCGGCGATCGAGGCGGCCACCAGGAAGAATGCCGACGACGAGATGTCGCCCGGCACTTCAATGTGAGTAGCAGTCAGCTTGTTGCCGGACTCGACGGACGCCGTGGCACCATCGACCGTGACCGGGTAGCCGAAGCCGCGCAGCATGCGCTCGGTATGGTCGCGGGTCGGGGCCGGTTCGGTGACGGTGGTCTTGCCTTCGGCGTAGAGACCCGCCAGCAGCAGGCAGGATTTCACCTGGGCGCTGGCCATTGGCATGGTGTAGGTCAGGCCCTTGAGCTTGTTGCCACCGCGGATGATCATCGGCGGACGACCGTCGGCGGCAGTCTCGATGACCGCGCCCATTTCCCGCAACGGGTTGGCGACGCGATTCATCGGGCGCTTGGACAGCGAGGCATCACCGGTCAGGGTGCTGTCGAAGTCCTGCGCGGCCAGCAGGCCGGACAACAGGCGCATCGAGGTCCCGGAGTTACCCAGGTAGATTGGCCCCGGGGCAGGCTTGAGGCCGTGCAGGCCGACACCATGGATGGTCACGCGACCATGGTGCGGACCTTCGATGACCACTCCCATGTCGCGAAACGCTTGCAGCGTCGCCAGGGCGTCTTCGCCCTCGAGGAAGCCTTCCACCTCGGTCACGCCGTCGGCCAGGGAGCCGAGCATGATCGAACGGTGGGAAATCGATTTATCGCCCGGTACACGAATACGCCCGCTAAGGGAGCCACCAGGTTGTGCCAGGAAAATCAGATCGTTGGAGTTCATAGCGTCCACATAGGCCCGACGGGCCAGGATTTTACTGAAATGCTCGCGGGCCACCCTGGCGCGTGTGAAAACGCCCAGCAATTGGTGCCCGTCCCCTGCATCGACCGCGTCGCGCAAGGCGTCGAGGTCGCTGCGAAATGTATCGAGTGTGCGCAAGACAGCTTCGCGGTTGGCGAGGAAGATGTCGTGCCACATGACCGGGTCGCTTCCAGCGATTCTCGTGAAATCGCGGAAACCGCCGGCAGCGTAACGGAAGATCTCAAGATTTTCATTGCGTTTGGCCAATGAATCCACCAGGCCGAACGCCAACAGGTGCGGCAAGTGGCTGGTGGCCGCCAACACTTCATCGTGACGCTCGACCTGCATGTGCTCGACATCGGCGCCCAGTTCGCGCCACAAACGGTCCACCACCGCCAGCGCGGCTGGATCCGTCTGGTCCAGCGGCGTGAGGATCACTTTGTGGCGACGAAACAGTTCGGCGTTGGAGGCTTCCACCCCGCTCTGCTCGGAACCGGCAATCGGATGGCCGGGCACGAAACGCGCCGGCATCCCGCCGAAGGCCTCGGTGGCCGCACGTACGACGTTGCCCTTGGCGCTGCCGACGTCGGTCAGGATCGCTTGCCCCAGGTTCATGGTCGCCAGACGCGCCAGCAGTTTTTCCATCGCCAGGATCGGTACCGCCAACTGGATCACGTCCGCGCCCTGGCAAGCGATCGCCAGGTCATCCTCGCAACGATCAACCACTCCCAGCTCCACGGCCAGCTTGCGCGACTGCGGATCCAGGTCGACACCGACCACCTCGCGGCACAGACCGCTTTCACGCAAGCCCTTGGCAAACGAACCGCCAATCAACCCCAGGCCGACCACCACCAGGCGACCGATCATAGGGGCAGCAGGTTGCAGCGAAGTGACATCAACCACGAGCCAGAACCTTGCTCAACGCCTCAAGGAAACGGTTGTTTTCCGCTGGCAGGCCGATGGTGATGCGCAGGTGGTTCGGCATGCCGTAGTTGGCCACCGGACGCACGATCACGCCTTCGCGCAGCAGCCCCTGGTACACCGGCGCGGCGACACGCCCCAGGTCGACGCAGATAAAGTTGCCTTTGGATGGAATCCAGCTCAAGCCCAGCTCACGAAACCCCGCTTCCAACTGCTGCATGCCGGCCGCGTTCAGGCGACGGCTTTCAGCCAGGTAGGCCTCATCCTGCAATGCGGCGCAGGCGGCTGCCAGGGCGAAGCTGTTGACGTTGAATGGCTGGCGCACGCGGTTCAGCACATCGGCCACCACGGCGGTGGACAAGCCGTAGCCAACCCGCAGCGAGGCCAGGCCGTAGGCTTTCGAGAACGTGCGCGAAACCAGCAGGTTCGGGTAGGCCGCGAGGAAATCCAGGCCATCGGGCAAATCGCTGCCTTCGGCGTATTCGATGTAGGCCTCGTCCAACACCACGAGCACGTGCGCGGGCACGTCTTGCAGGAAGTCGTCCAGGGCCTGGGCGTCGAACCAGGTGCCAGTCGGGTTGTTCGGGTTGGCGATGAAAACCACGCGGGTGTTGGCGTCGATGGCAGCCAGCATGGCCGGCAGATCGTGCCCCCAGTTCTTGGCCGGAACCACGTGGGCATCGGCGCCGACGGCCTGGGTCGCGATCGGATAGACCGCAAACGCGTGCTCGCTGAACACGGCGTTGAGACCCGGTGCCAGGTACGCGCGCGCCACCAACTCAAGAATGTCGTTGGAGCCATTGCCCAGCGTCACTTGGTTGAGCTCGACGCCACAGCGCTCGGCCAGCAGGCTTTTCAGTGCAAACCCATTGCCATCGGGGTAACGGGTCAGCTCGGCCAGCTCGTCGCGGATCGCCGCCAGCGCCTTGGGGCTCGCACCCAACGGGTTTTCGTTGCTCGCCAACTTGACGATGCTGGCCGGATCCAGGTCCAGCTCGCGGGCCAGTTCGTCCACGGGCTTGCCCGGAACGTAAGGCGAGAGTTGTTGCACGCCTGGCTGAGCCAGAGCGAGGAAGTTGCCACTCATTTGCTATCCGCCCTTAAAGAACTGCCTTGGGGTAGGAACCCAGCACCTTGAGTGCCACTGCTTCCTGACTGATTTTTTCCAGCACACCTTTTACCAGTGGATCGCGGTGGTGGCCGACAAAATCGATGAAGAACACGTAGGTCCATTTACCGCTGCGCGACGGACGGGTCTCGATCCGCGTCAGGTCGATACCGTTGTCGTGGAACGGTACCAGCAGTTCATGGAGCGCACCGGGCTTGTTGCTCATGGAGACGATGATCGACGTCTTGTCGTCGCCGGTCGGCGGCACTTCCTGGCTACCGATCATCAGGAACCGCGTGGAGTTGTCCGGACGATCCTCGATTTTCTCGGCCAGGCGAGTCAGCCCGTAGAGGCCGGCCGCCATATCGCCAGCAATCGCCGCCGAGTTCCACTCACCCTTGACCCGCTTGGCCGCTTCGGCGTTGCTCGATACCGCCACGCGCTCGACATTCGGGTAATGGGCGTCCAGCCACTTGCGGCACTGGGCCAACGACTGGGCGTGGGAATAGATCCGGCTGATGCTGTCGGTCTTGGTGTTTTCGCCGACCAGCAGGTGATGGTGGATACGCAGCTCGACTTCGCCGCAGATCACCATGTCATGCTCGAGGAAGCTGTCCAGCGTGTGGTTGACCGCGCCTTCGGTGGAGTTTTCCACCGGCACCACGCCAAAATTCACCGCGCCGGCGGCGACTTCACGGAAGACTTCGTCGATGGCCGCCATCGGCTTGCTGATCACGGCGTGACCGAAGTGCTTCATGGCCGCTGCCTGGGTGAAGGTCCCTTCCGGGCCCAGGTAGGCGATTTTCAGCGGCTGCTCGAGCGCCAGGCACGACGACATGATTTCGCGGAACAAGCGCGCCATCTCTTCGTTGCCCAGCGGCCCCTTGTTGCGCTCCATGACACGCTTGAGCACCTGAGCTTCACGCTCAGGACGATAGAACACCGGCACTTCGCCTTCGGCCAGGGAGGCCATCTTCACCCGGGCGACTTCCTGGGCGCAGCGCGCACGCTCGCTGATCAGCTCCAGGACCTTTTCGTCCAGGGCATCGATGCGCAGGCGCAGCGCCTTGAGTTCTTGCTCAGACATCAGCCATGTTCCTTCTCGAACTCTGCCATGTAGGCGATCAACGCATTGACGGCGTTGATGTCGACGGCGTTGTAGATGGAGGCACGCATGCCACCGACCGAACGGTGGCCCTTGAGGTTCAGCAGGCCACGTTCGTCGGCACCGGCCAGGAACGGCTTGTCCAGACGGTCGTCGGCCAGGCGGAACGGCACGTTCATCCACGAACGGTCGGTCTTGTTGATCGGGTTGCTGTAGAGGCCGCTGGCGTCGATGAAGTCATACAGCGTGCGCTGCTTCACTTCGTTGAGCTTGCCAATGGCTTCGACACCGCCCTGCTCTTTCAGCCATTCGAACACCAGGCCGGAGAGGTACCAGGCCAGGGTCGGCGGGGTGTTGTACATCGAGCCGTTGTCGGCCGCGACCTTGTAGTTGAGCATGGTCGGGCACAGGGAACGGGCACGCCCCAGCAGGTCTTCACGAATGATGCTGACCAGGATGCCGCTTGGGCCGATGTTTTTCTGGGCACCGGCGTAGATCATGCCGAAACGGGAGATATCCACAGGGCGCGAGAGAATGTCCGAAGACATGTCGGCCACCAATGGCACGTCGCCGGTTTCCGGGATCCAGTTGAATTCCAGGCCACCGATGGTTTCGTTCGGCGCGTAGTGAACGTAGGCCGCGTCCTTGGACAGGTTCCATTCGTTCTGGCCGGGAATCGCGAAATAATCGTAGGGCTTGGCGGTGGCAGCCACGTTGACGTGACCGTAGCGCGAAGCTTCTTCGATGGCTTTCTGCGACCAGATACCGGTATCGATGTAGTCGGCCTTGCCACTTTCCGGCAGCAGGTTCAACGGGATCTGGGCGAACTGCTGGCTGGCGCCGCCCTGCAGGAACAGCACCTTGTAATTGGACGGGATGTTCAGCAGATCACGCAGGTCCTGCTCGGCCTTGGTGGCAATGGATACGAACTCATCGCTGCGATGACTCATTTCCATGACCGACAGGCCCTTGCCGTGCCAGTCGAGAAGTTCACCCTGGGCGCGCTTCAGGACCGCCTCAGGAAGCGCCGCCGGGCCGGCACAGAAGTTATAGGCTCTCTTGCTCACATCCAATCTCGCTCTGATCTGGTGGTCACATAAATCTTTGGGTCTGCACCGCACTAACTGTGGGAGCGAGCTTGCTCGCGATAGCGGCGCAACAGTCAACATTGATGTTGAATGCCACTCCGTCATCGCGAGCAAGCTCGCTCCCACAGGGGGCCGTTCACTCAAGGCTTGAAACCTCAGGGAAGCAGCATCACCCCATAGGGGAATGTGCAGTGTCGCAAATTTTCAAACGAGACAAACAACAAGGGGGCGAATCTTCATCCGCCCCCCGCGTGTCCGCTTAGTCCTGCGGTTCTTCTTCGTCTGCGGCAGCGTCGAGCGGCTGGTCGCCGGTCACGTCGTCGACATCGGCACCCAGGGTGCCGTCGAATGCCGTGCCTTCGCCTTCCTCGCTTTCCAGCTCCTCGCCTTCGACTTCCGATGGCTCCTGCACTCGCTCAAGCCCTACCAGCGTTTCGTCGCTGGCCAGCTTGATCAGCGTCACGCCCTGGGTGTTACGGCCCAGGCTCGAGACTTCGGCGACTCGCGTACGCACCAGGGTGCCCTGGTCGGAGATCAACATGATCTCCTCGCCATCGAGCACCTGGACAGCGCCAACCAGACGACCGTTACGGTCGTTGCTGACCATGGCGATCACGCCCTGGCCGCCACGCTTGTACTCAGGGAACTCGCTGATGGCCGTGCGCTTGCCATAACCACGCGCCGAAGCGGTGAGGATCTGGCTGCCTTCTTCGGGGATCAGCATGGAAATCAGTTTCTGGCCTTCCGGCAGGCGCATGCCGCGCACACCGCGGGCGGTACGGCCCATGGCACGCACGTCGGATTCCTTGAAGCGAGTGACCTTGCCACCGTCGGAGAACAGCATGACCTCACGTTCGCCGTCGGTGATGGCGGCGGAAATCAGCACGTCGCCTTCGTCCAGTTCCAGGGCAATCAGGCCGACGCTGCGCTGGCGGCTGAAGGATTCCAGCGGGGTCTTCTTCACGGTGCCGTTGGCGGTAGCCATGAAGATGTAGTGACCTTCGGTGTATTCCTCCACCGGCAGCATGGTGGTGATGTATTCACCATCGTCCAGCGGCAACAGGTTGACCAGCGGACGACCACGTGCGGCACGGGACGCTTCCGGAATTTCGTAGGTCTTGAGCCAGTACACCTTGCCTTTGCTGGAGAACAGCAGCAGCGTGGTGTGGCTGTTGGCGACCAGCAGGTGAGCGATGTAGTCCTCGTCCTTGACGCCGGTCGCCGACTTGCCTTTGCCGCCGCGACGCTGGGCCTGGTAGGCGGCCAGCGGCTGGGTCTTGGCGTAGCCGCCGTGGGAAATGGTCACCACGCGCTCTTCTTCCGGGATCATGTCACCCAGGGTCAGGTCCAGGCGCGCATCGAGGATCTCGGTGCGGCGCACGTCGCCGTACTCGGCGCGAATCACTTCCAGTTCTTCGCGGATCACTTCCATCAGGCGCGTGGCGCTGTTGAGGATGCGGATCAGCTCGCCGATCTGGTTGAGGATTTCCTGATACTCGGCYAGCAGCTTCTCGTGCTCCAGGCCGGTCAGGCGGTGCAGGCGCAGCTCCAGGATGGCTTGCGCCTGTTCCGGGGACAGGAAGTACTTGCCTTCGCGCAGGCCGTACTGCGGGTCGAGGTTCTCCGGACGGCACGAGTCGGCGCCAGCGCGCTCGACCATCGCCACCACCGCGGAGGACTCCCAAGGGGTGCTGATCAGCGCTTCCTTGGCTTCCGACGGCGTTGGCGAGGCCTTGATCAAGGCGATCACCGGGTCGATGTTCGACAGGGCAACGGCCTGGCCTTCGAGAATGTGACCACGCTCGCGAGCCTTGCGCAGTTCGAACACGGTACGGCGGGTGACCACTTCGCGACGGTGACGTACGAAAGCTTCCAGCAGGTCCTTGAGGTTCAGGATCCGCGGACGGCCGTCGATCAGCGCAACGATGTTGATGCCGAACACGCTTTGCAGCTGGGTCTGGGCGTAGAGGTTGTTGAGGATCACCTCAGGCACTTCGCCACGACGCAACTCGATCACGACGCGCATGCCATCCTTGTCGGACTCGTCACGCAGCTCGGTGATGCCTTCGAGCTTCTTCTCTTTCACCAGCTCGGCGATCTTCTCGATCAGGCGAGCCTTGTTCAGCTGGTACGGCAGCTCGGTGATGACGATCTGCTGGCGGCCGCCAACCTTGTCGATGTCCTCGACGGTGGAACGGGCGCGCATGTAAATGCGGCCACGGCCGGTGCGGTAGGCTTCGATGATGCCGGCGCGACCGTTGATGATCGCGGCGGTCGGGAAGTCCGGACCCGGGATGTATTGCATCAGCTCATCGACGGTCAGCTCGGGATTGTCGATGAGGGCCAGGCAACCGTCGATGACTTCACCGAGGTTGTGCGGCGGGATGTTGGTCGCCATGCCCACGGCGATACCGCTGGAGCCGTTGACGAGCAGGTTCGGAATACGGGTCGGCATGACCGCCGGGATCATTTCGGTGCCGTCGTAGTTCGGCACCCAGTCCACGGTTTCCTTGTGCAGGTCGGCCAGCAGTTCGTGGGCCAGCTTGGTCATGCGCACTTCGGTGTATCGCATGGCCGCGGCGTTGTCGCCGTCCACGGAACCGAAGTTGCCCTGGCCGTCTACCAGCAGGTAGCGCAAGGAGAATGGCTGCGCCATACGAACGATGGTGTCGTACACGGCAGTGTCGCCGTGGGGGTGATACTTACCGATCACGTCGCCGACGACACGGGCAGATTTCTTGTACGGCTTGTTGAAGTCGTTGCCCAGCTCGCTCATCGCGAACAGCACACGCCGGTGCACGGGCTTCAAGCCATCGCGCGCATCCGGCAGCGCCCGCCCGACGATTACGCTCATTGCGTAGTCGAGGTAGGACTGTTTCAGCTCGTCTTCGATATTGACCGGGAGGATTTCTTTGGCCAGTTCGCCCATGAGAAGCCTGATTCCTTTTTCTGGTGAAACCTCGTCACATCCAGATGGGACGAACGAAGCTCGCCGCTGCAGAACAAGTGCCGTGCAGCGACTTACGACAAATCAACGAGTTATGCCATGGATCTGCGCAGTAAAGGCCACCTCGCGAGGCAGCCTTGGAAACCGCCGGATGTTATCACAAGAGCCGCCACGCACCTATCCCCCAGATGCGCATGGTGCGTAGTTAGTTGACCGGTGACAGGCTGATATGGGACCAGAGGGGCTTAGAAGCGCTGCGGATGGAGAATCAGGGCGAAAATGCAAGGGATTTGTTGCCTTTAAGGGCCTCATCGCGAGCAGGCTCGCTCCCACAAGGATCTTTTGTGCCTGAAATTTCAGACACACCTCCTATCCACTGTGGGAGCGAGCCTGCTCGCGATGGCGATGGACCAGACAGCAAAAATCTTCAGTGCAACCGCTTGCGGCACATCAACTGCGCCAGCTTGGCGGTGTCCGGGCGCTCGATGATGCCCTTCTCCGTGACGATGACATCGATCAAATCCGCCGGAGTGACATCAAACGTTGGGTTGAAGGCGTCCACCTCCGCACCGAGCCTCTTGCCACCGATTTCCAGCAGCTCACGCCCATCGCGCTCCTCGACCGGAATGTCTTCACCGCTGGCCAGGCTCATGTCAATGGTCGAACTCGGCGCCACCACCATGAAACGCACGCCATGGTGCATGGCACAGACCGCCAGTTGATAGGTACCGATCTTGTTCGCCACGTCACCATTGGCGGTGATGCAGTCGGCACCGACGATCACCCAGGTCACACCTTTCGTCTTCATGATGTGGGCAGCGGCGGAATCGGCGTTGAGAGTCACCGGGATGCTCTCACGGGCCAGCTCCCACGCCGTCAGGCGCGAGCCTTGCAGCGATGGACGGGTTTCGTCGACATAGACGCGCTCCACCATGCCTTCGGTATACGCGCCACGGATGACTCCCAAGGCCGTGCCGAAGCCGCCGGTCGCCAGGGCGCCGGTGCTGCCATGGGTGAGGATGGCCTGGGCGTTGCCCTGGTGCTTGCGGATCAGGTCGACACCGAGCTGGGCCATGGTCAGGTTGGCTTCGCGGTCACTTTCGTGGATCGCGATGGCTTCGGCCTCAAGTACCGCCAGCGGCTCAGCGTGCTCTTTCAAGCGCCCTAACCGGTCGCGCATCCGATCCAGCGCCCAGAAGAGGCTCGCCGCTGTCGGCCGGGCCTCGGCCAGCAAGGCAAAATCAGCCTCCAGGGCCGCTTGCCAATCACCGCCCTCGGCCTTCCTGGCCCGCGCCGCCAGCACGACACCATAAGCCGCGCTGATACCGATGGCCGGCGCGCCGCGCACCACCAGCGAGCCAATGGCCTCGGCCACATCGGCGGCACAGGTGCAGGCGACCCAGTTTTCCTCGAACGGCAAGACACGCAGGTCCAACAGGTACAGGACGCCATCACGCCAATCGATGGCCTTCACCTTCTCCGCAGCCAATAGTCGATCGCGCATCCTTCACCCCGTACTCAAGAACAAAAGCCGCCGATTATAGCGATCCCTCCGCGAAGACGCTCGGGTATACTTCGCCATCCTTTATACCCCATGGAACCGTTCCACGATGCCCAAGCCTGCCGTTGCGCTCGACTTATTATTGCTGCCGACCTGGTTGGTGCCTGTCGAACCCGCCGGTGTAGTGCTCAAGGATCATGGCCTGGGCATCCGGGACGGCTGCATCGTATTCATCGGCCCACGGGCAGAAGCACTCAAGTGTGACGCCGCCCAGGTCCGTGAGCTGCCCGGCATGCTGCTCAGCCCCGGCCTGATCAACGCCCACGGCCACGCGGCCATGACCCTGTTCCGCGGCCTGGCCGACGACCTGCCCTTGATGACCTGGCTCGAACAGCACATCTGGCCGGCGGAAGCCAAATGGGTCGATGAGGATTTCGTACGCGACGGCACCGACCTGGCCATCGCCGAGCAGATCAAGGGCGGCATCACCTGCTTCTCCGACATGTATTTCTACCCCAAGATCGCCAGCGAGTGTGTCCACGACAGCGGTATTCGTGCGCAAATCGCGATTCCAATCCTCGATTTCCCGATCCCCGGCGCCGCCAGCGCCGACGAAGCCATTCGTCAGGGCATCGAGTTGTTTGGCGACCTCAAGCACCACCCAAGAATCAAAGTCGCATTCGGCCCGCACGCGCCCTACACCGTGGGCGACGAAAACCTGGAGAAAATCCGCGTGATCGCCGAGGAACTGGACGCGGCCATTCATATGCATGTTCACGAAACCGCCTTCGAAGTGCAGCAGGCTGTGGATAACACCGCGGAGCGACCGCTGGCACGCCTGGGACGACTTGGGCTGCTGGGGCCACGCTTTCAGGCCGTGCACATGACTCAAATCAGCGACGAAGACCAGGCCTTGCTGGTAGAAAGCAATTGCAGCGTGATCCACTGCCCGGAATCGAACCTGAAGCTGGCCAGCGGTTTCTGCCCAGTGGAGCGCCTGTGGCAGGCCGGCGTCAATGTCGCCCTCGGCACCGACGGTGCGGCGAGCAACAACGACCTGGACTTGCTGGGCGAAACCCGCACCGCCGCCCTGCTGGCCAAGGCCGTCGCCGGTTCCGCCACGGCCCTGGATGCTCATCGGGCACTGCGCATGGCCACGCTCAATGGTGCCCGGGCGCTGGGCATCGAAGCAACAGTCGGCTCGCTGGAAGTCGGCAAGGCCGCCGACCTGGTGGCCTTCGATCTGTCGGGCCTGGCCCAGCAGCCGATCTATGACCCGGTGTCGCAGTTGATCTATGCCACCGGTCGCGATTGCGTAAAACACCTGTGGGTGGGCGGCAAGCCGCTATTGGAAGATGGCCGACTGACCCGCATGGACGAATCAAGACTGATCGCCACGGCCCAGGCCTGGGGTCGCCGCATCAGCGGCCACAACGAATAACCACGCCCCTTGAGCCACGGCTCGGGGCACCTGATTTTTCAAGCTTTTCGAGGATCTGCACATGAGCAACGTCGACCACGCCGAAATCGCCAAATTCGAAGCCCTGGCCCATCGCTGGTGGGACCGTGAAAGTGAATTCAAGCCGCTGCACGACATCAACCCGCTGCGGGTCAACTGGATTGACGAACGGGTCAACCTGGCTGGCAAGAAGGTACTCGACGTCGGTTGTGGCGGCGGCATCCTCAGCGAAGCCATGGCCCAGCGCGGGGCGACGGTGATGGGCATCGATATGGGCGAAGCGCCACTGGCGGTTGCACAACTGCATCAACTGGAGTCGGGCGTCAGCGTGGAATACCGGCAGATCACCGCCGAGGGCCTGGCCGAAGAAATGCCCGGCCAATTCGACGTGGTCACCTGCCTGGAAATGCTCGAGCACGTGCCGGACCCGTCCTCGGTCATCCGCGCGTGCTTTCGCATGGTCAAGCCGGGCGGCCAGGTGTTTTTCTCCACCATCAACCGCAATCCGAAGGCCTACCTGTTCGCCATCGTCGGCGCCGAATACATCATGAAGCTGCTGCCTCGCGGCACTCACGACTTCAAGAAATTCATCCGCCCTTCCGAACTGGGCGCCTGGAGCCGTGCGGCCGGGCTGACCGTCAAGGACATCATTGGCCTGACCTACAACCCGCTGACCAAGCACTACAAGCTGGCCGCCGACGTTGACGTCAACTACATGATCCAGACCCTGCGCGAGGAGTAAGTCGATGCGTCTCAAAGCGGTTCTCTTCGACATGGACGGCACGCTGCTCGACACCGCGCCGGACTTCATCGCCATCTGCCAGGCCATGCGCGCCGACCGTGGCTTGCCACCGATGAACACCCAGCACATTCGCGACGAGATTTCCGGCGGTGCCCGGGCGATGGTCGCGGTGACCTTTTCCATGGACCCGGAATCACCGGGGTTCGAGGAACTGCGCCAGGAGTTCCTCGACCGCTACCTCAAGGATTGCGCGGTCCACAGCCACTTGTTCGACGGCATGGCCGAGGTGCTGGCCGATATCGAAGCGGCCAACCTGATCTGGGGCGTGGTCACCAACAAGCCGGTGCGTTTCGCCGAACCGATCATGCAGCAACTGGGCCTGGCCGAACGCTCGAAAGTGCTGATCTGCCCTGACCACGTGAAAAACAGCAAGCCAGACCCGGAACCGCTGACCCTGGCGTGCAAGATGCTCGACCTGGACCCGGCCAGCGTGCTGTTCGTGGGTGATGACCTGCGGGACATCGAGTCCGGCCGCAGCGCTGGCACCAAGACCTGCGCGGTGACCTACGGCTACATCCACCCGGACGACAACCCCAGGCACTGGGGCGCGGATGTGGTGATCGATCACCCATCGGCGCTGCGCGAGGTGCTGGATAACGCGTTGTGCGGTTGCTGAGCTGATTCTGTTGATGTCGCTTTGGTGATGTCGCTTTTGTGGCGAGGGAGCTTGCTCCCGTCCGGCGGCGAAGCCGTCGCCTGGGGACCGCTTCGCGGTCCAGCGGGAGCAAGCTCCCTCGCCACAAGAGCCCACCTAGCTCACTAAGCTCACTGGCCATGATTGCTCTGCACCCACAGTACCGTGCCGCTTTATTTGTTGAGGTTCTTTTATGTTTGATTATTCCGCCCGCCCCGACCTGCTCAATGGCCGGGTGATTCTGGTCACGGGCGCCGGTCGCGGTATCGGTGCCGCTGCGGCGAAAGCCTACGCCGCCCATGGCGCCACCGTGCTGCTACTGGGCAAGACCGAAGCCAACCTGACCCAGGTCTACGATGAAATCGAAGCGGCCGGTCATCCGCAGCCAGCGGTGATCCCGTTCAACCTCGAAACCGCGCTGCCTCATCAGTACGATGAACTGGCGGCCATGATCGAAACCGAGTTCGGTCATCTGGACGGCCTGCTGCACAACGCCTCGATCATCGGCCCGCGTACGCCGCTGGAACAGTTGTCCGGTGAGAACTTCATGCGGGTGATGCACGTCAACGTCAACGCGATGTTCATGCTCACCAGCACCTTGCTGCCCCTGCTCAAGCTGTCCCAGGATGCGTCCGTGGTGTTCACCTCCAGCAGCGTCGGACGCAAGGGCCGGGCGTACTGGGGCGCCTATGGCGTGTCCAAGTTCGCCACCGAGGGGCTGATGCAGACCCTGGCCGACGAAGTCGACACCGTCGCCGCCGTGCGCGCCAACAGCATCAACCCCGGCGCCACCCGCACCAGCATGCGCGCCCAGGCCTACCCGGGGGAAAACCCGCTCAACAATCCGACGCCCGAGGAGATCATGCCGGTCTACCTGTACCTGATGGGCCCGGACAGCTCCGGCGTCAACGGCCAGGCGCTCAACGCGCAATAATGGCCTCGGCCTGCATCGCGACGACTTACCGTCGCGATGCAGGCTCTATTCGATGCCAAACCAGGCCAACCGCCAAACCCACGTCGCTGGAAATGTCGCAATCTGCCGACAATGCATTGATTTATAAAGGGTTTTTATTGAAGTGAACCGAATGGCACGACTTTCGCTCTAAATATCCTCAAACACGCCATGTTCGGCGGGTAACGGACATCGAGACGAGATTTATGCCTGACAGGGAAAGCGGACTAAACTTAGCTCAATGGTCCTACGGGACTGAAGGACCAGTACGACGCGCAGCCCAAAGCCGCCACACCCAACCTGCCAGGACAGATTTAGCTTAGGGGCTAACGCCATATGAAAACGCCCACCCAGATCAACGCGATCGACTTCGACAGCGCCAAATTGCAACGTCTGGGTCTTGGCCAGCCATCGCCGCTCGCGGCACGCTCCGTCAGTCTTTCGCAAATGCGCCAGCAACTGAGCCAGCAGCTGCAGACCAGCCTGGAGCCACAGCGCATCCTCGGCCTGTTTTTCCGGGAAATCCAGCGGCTGGTGCCCCTGGATGCGTTGGCCTATCAGCACAAGGCCAGTGACTTGCGCCTGGAGTTCGGGCAACGCGGGCATCACACCCTCAGCTATAACCTCAGCCATGAAGGCGAACA
This sequence comes from Pseudomonas sp. KB_12, assembly GCF_052114545.1. Taxonomy (NCBI): domain Bacteria; kingdom Pseudomonadati; phylum Pseudomonadota; class Gammaproteobacteria; order Pseudomonadales; family Pseudomonadaceae; genus Pseudomonas; species Pseudomonas sp. KB_12. The sequence goes on from NZ_JBFREY010000018.1 coordinate 65,269, forward strand.
CCTGGGTGAATTGGTATTCCGTCGCAACCAGCGCTTCACCGAAGCGGAACAGAGCGACCTTGAATCCATTATGTCGACGCTGCTGTATCCACTGCGCAACGCATTGCTCTATCGCGCCGCCACCCAGAGCGCCCTGCGCGATCCGCTGACCGGTACCGGCAACCGCATTGCCATGGACCAGACGCTGATGCGTGAAATCGACATGGCCAAGCGTCATTCGCAGCCCTTGTCGGTGCTGATGCTCGACATCGACCATTTCAAGCGCATCAACGATAGCCATGGTCACGGCGTTGGTGACGAAGTGCTCAAGGCTGTGGCCGAGTCGATCAAGGGCCAACTGCGTAACGTGGACATGGTGTTCCGGTTCGGCGGTGAGGAGTTTCTGATCCTGCTGGCCAACACCAGCCGGGATGCTGCAGCCATGGTCGGCGAACGACTGCGCTACGCCGCCCAGGCCCAGGATTATTTCGCCGCGAGCACAAGGATCGAGCTGACGGTCAGCCTGGGTTGCGCCACCCTGCTACCGGGGGAATCATCGGAAAGCCTGCTGCGCAGGGCTGACAGCGCACTGTACGTGGCCAAGCGCGAAGGACGTAATCGACTGGCAATGGCAGGCTGAAACGACAATGTAGGAACACCACATCCTTGTGGGAGCGAGCTTGCTCGCGATGACGGCAGCACATCCAACATCTGCGCAGCTGACCCACCGCTATCGCGAGCAAGCTCGCTCCCACAAAGTCTTGCGGCGATCACAAACCAGCACCCACCCAAAACAACTGTGGGAGCGAGCCTGCTCGCGATAGCGGCCTGGCAGTCGACCTCCCCGTCGACTGTCAGCCCCCTTCGCGAGCAGGCTCGCTCCCACAAGTTGTGGCGATCTGTAGCGGTAGAAATCAGCTTTCCGCCAGTGCCAGGCGCTCACGGGTGGATGAGGACTTGCTCACCGTCTCCGACTGCTCCAGTTGCATGCAACGCTCCAGGAACAGGTACATGTAGTCATAGCTCTTGCACACGGCCTGGCGCAGCTCCGTTTGCAGGGCTTTGCTTGGGTTCATTCCCGCCAGCGTGCAGATGATTTCCAGCGCTTCCCAAGGATGGGCATCGTCGTACTGGGCATGCATCTTCAGCCATTTCATCGCCCGCTTGCGGTCTTCCTCGGCGAAAGCGGCCGCGTAGACACCGCTGGAACACACCAGCGCCGACCACTCTCCCGTGGCCCCCTCAATCGCATAGTTGGTCGCGGCGATGGCCACGATCAGCGAATCCGAGGAACTGGTGTGCCAGCACCAGTGGCTCAAGGCATGCAGCTCAGGCGGCACATGCTGGGCTTGCAGGTCTTCCAGGGTCACGCCATGGGCGGCGCTCCAGTTGACCCAGTAGTCGGCATGGTTGAGTTCGACACGAATGTTGCGCATCAGCCAGCGACGCGCCATGTCCTCGCCGGGGTGGCGGGCAAAGCGGGTCTTGGTGAGGTTCTGTGCCATGTATAAAGCGAACTGTTCGACGACCGGCCAACCACCAATGAGGTAGTGGCGCATGGTCCTGGCGCTGAGCTTGTTGTCGCGCATGCGCTGGTACAGTTCGTGTTCGACAACCCGGCGCTTGCTCTCGCTGCAATCGGTAATGAGCTGCTGTGCCCATTTCGGATAGCTCGTGGCGTCCATGAGCGGGCCTGTTCGGTTGAATGTGTCGATCACTGTCGGGCTCCTTTTGATTGTGATTTTCCGGATCAACAAGAGGTTCAGCGGAACGTGCCGGGGGCCTTGAATAACAACGGCTGGGGCCGGGCCGGCCGACATTGCAACGTGTCGCAGGTAAACAATTGCGGGCGTTCGATCACATACCCCTGAGCGTAATCCACCCCTATTTCCAGCAATGCCTGCTCGATCTGGGCGGTTTCAACAAACTCGGCAATCGTGCGCTTACCCATGACGTGGCCGATGTGATTGATCACTTCGACCATTGCACGGTTAATCGGGTCGTCCAGCATATCCTTTACGAAACTCCCGTCGATCTTCAGGAAGTCTACAGGTAAATGTTTCAGGTAAGCGAATGAAGACATTCCGGCGCAAAAGTCATCCAGCGAGAAGTAACATCCCAAGCTCTTGAGTTCATTGATAAAGCGGATCGCACTGCCCAGATTCGAAATAGCGCTGGTCTCTGTAATTTCAAAACAAATCATTTCCGGCGGAATCGAGTAGGCCGCGAACTGTTTACGCAGGAAGTCGAGGAACGCCTGATCTCCTATAGTTGTGCCTGACAGATTGATCGCACACATCGCCATGGGCCCTTGTCGCGATTCATTCAGGCACTGGCGGATGATCTTGAAGACATTCTCCACCACCCAACGGTCCAGGGACGTCATCAAGCCGTAGCGTTCCGCCGCGGGAATGAAGCTGTCCGGCAGGATCATCCGCCCGGCTTCGTCATGCAGGCGCAACAGGATCTCAATGTGCCCGCCGCCATGCTCGCCCGGGCCCAACGCGGCGATTTCCTGGGCGTAGAGGCAGAAGCGATTTTCCTCCAGGGCCATGTGCAAGCGCTGGACCCAGGCCATTTCGCCAAAACGCAGGGACAGCTCCGAGTCGTCGGCATGGTAGACCTGGACCCGGTTGCGGCCCTTTTCCTTGGCCATGTAGCAGGCCATGTCGGCAGCCCGCAGGGACGCCTCGAGGGTCGTCGGTGTCTGGGCGATATGCACCAGGCCGATGCTCACGGTGGTCACGAACGGCCGGCCCTTCCAGACAAAGTGCAGGTTCTGCACGGTCTGGCGCAGCCCTTCGGCAATTTTTTCCGCCGATTCCGGCGAACAGTTCTCCAGCAAGATCCCGAACTCATCCCCGCCCAGCCGGGCCAGGGTGTCGCTTTCCCGCAACCCTGATTGCAGCAAGGCGCAGATATGCCGCAACAATTCGTCACCCGCTGCATGGCCGCAGGTGTCGTTGACCAGCTTGAACTGATCCAGGTCGAGAAACATCAAGGCATGGCGCCCGACCTGGCGAGTGAGGTTGTGCAAGGCCTGCTCGAGGCGATACTCGAATTCCCGGCGGTTCGCCAGGCCAGTCAGGGCGTCATGGGTGGCCTGCCACGACAGGTTGGCGATGTATTGGCGTTCCTGGGTCATGTCATGCAACACCAGCACGGCGCCGCTGACCTTGCCCGCATGACGGATTGGCGCGCCCACCAGGGTGACCGATACGGTGCTGCCATCCAGGCGCTGGATCAGTTTGGAATGTTCGCTGGCACCGCTGAGCCGGCCGCTGAGGATGTGCTCGATCAGGGTCAGCCCCTCGGTCTGGGCATTGTCATCGAGCAAATTGAACAACGCCCCCAGGGGCAAGCCCGTGGCGTGTTCGGTTTTCCAATGGGTCATCGCTTCGGCAGCGGGGTTCATGTAGGCGATGGCACCCTCGACGTCGGTGGTGATGACCCCGTCGCCAATGGATTGCAGGGTGATCTGCGCCCGCTCTTTCTCCATCTGCAGCGCATTGGCAAACACCTGCCGCTGGGCGAGCAATTTATGGGTCCGCAACAACGCCAGGACGATCAACCCCAGGGCCGTGGCGAAATTGGTCACCAACAAGAGCCGCAGGATGAAACGCGAGCCCTCGCCCAGTGCGTCGCTGAATGCCTTGGCAGCCGGGGTAACGGAATCGTTGATCGCAAATATCCGGGCCTTCCAGCCGCGGATATCCGCCTCCGACGCCTGGCCTGCGGTAATGCTGCTGTGCATCTGCCGGGCGACGCTATCCAGCTCGATCAGGTAGCCGTCGCCCACCGTCCAGAGATCGATGGCTTCTTCCAGGTAACTGAAGTGGCGAAAATTGAGGTACAACCAGATCACGCTGGACACGTCATCAGGATGGTTGCCACCTTGGAGAATTCCGGCCCGTGCAGCTTCCAGATCCGGCGGTTCGCGGTCCAGCGCCACCCGTAGGTCATGACCGCCCTCGGGGACGGCAATGGCTTGTTGGTATTTGCGGAAAATCGCCTCGTCGCGGCTGTCAGCGTAGAGGTTGAGGTAATAGATGGCGTCTTTCTGCCCCTTGGACCAGAGACTCTCTCCCGCCACATAGCCGCGAACGGCGGACAGCACGTAAAGGCTGACGCCGCCAAGCAATGCCTGAAATAGCACGACGGCAATAAAGGGCCAGACGATGCCCAGCAGCCGTGGTGTTCCGAGAGTCTGCTTTTGCTTCATGAGGTCCCTTGCACAGGTATCGCCGGACAAACACCCGCCAGAATTCCGCTCCAGACTCAATAGCCTAGGCTAGTTTTCAACCCTTCGAATGAATGGATGAACAGATCGACAGACTTTGCGTGGAATTCAGAAAAATCGGCGTGTTTGCCTGCTTTTTTTCCGATACTAAGCGCAGAAAAGCGCTAGAAACTCAAGGCTGCTGAATCTGTTGCAAATGACCATAGAGTCGGGCGTACAGGCCACCTTCGGCAATCAGCTGCAAATGATCGCCGTCCTCGGCGATTTGCCCACCGTCGAACACCAATACCCGATCGGCCTGCTTCACCGCCGAGAGCCGGTGGGCGATGATCAGCGTGGTGCGTGCGCTCAAAAAACGCGCCAATGCCTGGTGAAGGTTGTACTCGGTCGCAGCGTCCAGTGCCGAGGTGGCTTCGTCGAGAATCACCACCCGTGGGTCGGCCAATACCATGCGAGCGATGGCCAGCCGTTGACGCTGTCCGCCCGACAGCCGCACTCCGGAACGCCCAACGACGCTCTCCAGGCCCTGGGGCAGCGCCCGTACGGTGGCATCGAGCTGGGCGATTTCCAGAGCGCGCCAGCAGTCGTCGTCACTGCACTCACGCCCCATGGCGAGGTTGGCCCGCACCGTGTCGTTGAACAGCGCCGGATGTTGCAACACCACTGCAACATTCTCCCGGATGGTCTCCAGGCCGATCTCCTGTTGCGTGGCGCCACCAAAACGAATGCTGCCCGATTGTGGCGTGTACAGTCCCAGTAACAGCTGTACCAGGGTGCTCTTGCCGCCGCCGCTGGCCCCGACGATGGCGACTTTCTCGCCCGGCGAGATGGACAGGTTCAACTGGTTGAGCACCAGCTCCTCACCGTAGCCGAAACTCAGCCCCTGGATCTCGATGCCCACCGTGTCACGACCCTTGAATGGGTCGACGACGCCCGTGTACTGGGGCTCGTCGGCCCGGGCCAGCAGTTCATTGATCCGGTTCAAGGCACCACCGGCGGCGTAATAGGCGTACTGCAAGTTCAACAGCTGCTCGACCGGACCGATCATGAACCAGAGATAGCTGAACACCGCCAGCATCTGGCCGATGGACAGGTCGGAAAACACCACGGTGAGCATGGCCGCTGCGCGAAAAATATCGATGCCGAACTGGAACAGCAGACCACTGGCGCGGTTCGAGGCATCGGTTTTCCACTGCGAACTCACGGCGTAATCGCGGACCTCCTTGGCGCGCATCCCCAAGCGGCCAAGGAAATACCCCTGGCGGTTACCGGCGCGCACTTCCTGGATGGCATCCAGGGTTTCGGTCAAGGCTTGGGTGAAGCGCGAGGTGCTGTCGTTCTCCAGCCTCTTGAGATGCTTGACCCGCTTGCCCAGCTGCACCGTGGCGTAGATCACCAGCGGATTGAACAGCAGGATCAGCAACGCCAGCTCCCAGTGCATCCACACCAGGATCCCGGCGGTGCCCACCAGGGTCAGCATCGCCACCAGGAAACGACTGAGGGTTTCGCCGATGAATTTGTCCAGGGTATCCAGGTCGGTGACCAGATGGGCCGCCACGGTGCCGCTGCCCAGGCTTTCGTATTCACCCAGGGAAATTCGCTTGAGACGTTCGATCAAGCGGATGCGAATGCGATAGACGATGTCCTTGGCCAAGCGGGCGAACAAGCGCGCCTGCACCACGTTGAACAGCAATGCGCCACAGCGCAGGGCCAGGGTCGCCAGCAACATCAGCCCGATGTAGCCGGCCGCGCGCTGCCAGCCCATGGGCAACGCCTGGTTCATGACTTTCAGGGCCGCATCGCCATGCCCCAGCAGGACTTCATCCACCAGCAACGGCAGTAGCAACGGGATCGGTACGCTGCACAGCGTCGCCAGCACGGCCACGCCGTTGGCGATCCACAGGGCTTTTTTATGCTTGAGGGCCAGGCGACGGATTTCCGCCCAACTCAACCGGTCGATGCGCTGCGAGGCCGATGTATCTGGCGGCCGATCAGGCACAGGTCGCGCGCTCCAGCCAGCGGCCAAGCAAAGGCGACAGTTGGCTCAGGGGCTGGTAACCGTTGGTCAGCAAGGCCAACTGGCCATCACGCTCGGCCAACAGTGTCGGGAACCCGGCAATGCCCAAGTCCTGTACCCAGGTGAAATCCGCAGCGGTGGCCGCATGTTGATCGGCGCGATCGAAGGCCGCGGCGAATTCGATGCGGGGCAGCCCGGCCTGTTCGGCCAGCTCCACCAGCACGCTGGCGTGGGTCACATCGCGACCTTGCACATAAAAAGCCTGCTGGATCAGCTTCACCAACTTCCAGGCCAGGTCCGGGGCCAGGCTGCGGGCCGTGACCAGTGCCCGGCAGGCAGGCTCGGTGTCGTAGACAAAACCGTCCGGCAACGCGCCTTCAAGCTTGAAGGGCTGGCCGGTGGCCTGGGTGACCGCCTGCCAGTGTTCAAGAATGTAGCGCCGGGTAGTCGGCTCCAGCGCCGAACCGCTGCCGGTGCGCAAACCACCCACCACCAGGTGCAACTCCACCCCCGCGGCCTGCGCCTGCTCTACCAACGCCTCGGCCACCGGCGCAAAGCCCCAGCACCAGGAACACATCGGGTCCATCACATAGAGCAGGCGTGACGCCATGGTTCAAGCCTCGGAAGATGTTTGCTTGTAGTTGTAGCCGATCGGGTGCGGCATGTTGCGAGCCTTGGCCAACTCGATCTGCTTCTGCCGGTCGATGGCGCTGCGACGGGTCTTCTCGCTCAGTTTATCCCAGCAGTGCGGGCAACTGATGCCAGGCACATAGTGCTCCGAGGCGCGGTCTTCTACGCTTACCGGAGTACGACAAGCGTGACATTGATCGTAGTCCCCTTCGCTGAGGTCGTGGCGGACGGTTACGCGGTTGTCGAACACGAAGCAGTCGCCGCGCCACTTGGTTTCTTCCCGAGGGACCTCTTCGAGGTATTTCAGGATGCCGCCCTTGAGGTGATAGACCTCGTCGAACCCCTGGCCGAGCATGTAGCTGGAGGCTTTTTCACAACGAATGCCGCCGGTGCAGAACATCGCGACTTTCTTGTGCCTGGCCGGGTCGAAGTTGGCCTTGATGTATTCAGGGAATTCACGAAAGCTGGTGGTCTTGGGGTCGATGGCGCCCTCGAAGGTGCCAATGGACACTTCGTAATCGTTACGGGTGTCGATCAACAACACTTCCGGATCGCTGATCAGCGCGTTCCAGTCCTGTGGTTCGACATAGGTGCCGACCTGCTTGTTAGGGTCCACGCCTTCGACGCCGAGGGTGACGATTTCTTTTTTGAGCTTGACCTTGGTGCGGTAGAACGGCTGTTCATCGCAGTACGACTCTTTATGGTCGATGTCGATCATGCGCGGATCGTTCTTGAGCCAGGCCAGCAGGCCGTCGATGCCTTCGCGAGTGCCGGAGACCGTGCCGTTGATGCCTTCGTCGGCGATCAGCAACGTGCCTTTGATGCCGTTGTCGAGCATGGCCTTGAGCAAGGGCTCACGCAGCTCGACGTAATCTTCAAGGGTGACGAACTTATACAGTGCCGCCACGACAATGGGTTGTGCCATGGGTGTTTCTCCAGGTGGCTACCCTCGTAAAGGGTGAACCGGATGCGAAAAAAAACGCGCCGGGTGAGCGGCGCGTTGCGGATTCTAACAAAAAACAGGAGGGGTGCAGACAGCGATTGCTGTGGGCAACAGTGCTGTGAGGATGACTCTGTGGGAGCAAAGCTTGCTCGCGATGCAGACACCTCGGTTTTTGAGAGAGCATCCACTTCATCGCGAGCAAGCTTTGCTCCCACAGACTCAAGGCTTTGCCCTCCAAAGCAGCCCAGTCAGTGCTTGCTGCCACCGGCACACGTCGGCGAAGCCGGGGCTGCGTCGATCTGGGCCCATTCTTCGGGGGTGTAGGTGTGCAGCGCCAACGCATGGAATTCGCCCATCAGCTCGCCCAGCGTGCCGTAGACCTTCTGGTGGCGCTTGACGCGATTGAGCCCTTCGAACTGCTGGCTGACCACCACGGCCTTGAAGTGGGTCTGCAGGCCACGGCTGTGCATGTGGCTTTCATCCAGCACTTGCAAGTGCTCGGGCTGCAAGAGCCCGAGTGTCGATTCGATGCGTTGTTGCATGCTCATACCAGGCTCCGCTTACGGCTTTTTCTTGGCAGGGGCAGGGGCGGCGGCTTTTGGCTCGAGCTCGGCCGTCATGTCCGCCAGCAGCTTGTTGACCACCGGTACCGCGCTTTCAAGCTTGGCCTGGGTCAGTTGGGCCGATTGCTGGGTCAGCTGCGGCATTTTTTCCAGGACTTTCTTGCCCAGTGGCGATTGATAGAAAGCAACCAGGTCCTTGAGCTCCGATTCGCTGAAGTTGCTGGTGTAGAGCTTGACCATGTCCGGCTTGAGCTTGTTCCAGCCGATAGCTTGGTCCAACGCGGCATTGGCCTTGGCCTGGTAGGTTTCCAGGGTGGCTTTTTTCGACTCAGGGGCCTTGGTCTGTTCAAAGCGCTGGGCAAACATCTGCTGCACTTGCATATATACCGGAGTGCCCAGTTTGTCGGCGTGCGCCAGGGTCAGGAACGCTTCGGCGCTGGCGTTGTGGCTGGCGGTATCGGCGAAAACAGGGCCGCTGGCACACACCAGAGCAACTGCGGTACAGATGGCACGAAGACGGGTCATCGAGTTTCCTTTCATTACAGGCGAGGTAAAACCCCAAGGGCGACCATTCTGCGCCTAAAAAACGCTGGGCCTCAACCCCGATGCTTGCCGGGTCCGATTGACGGGCCGAACCCACCGCCCCTAGATTGAGGGATGATTGAGGGAACCGGAGCCGCCCATCTGGGCCTAAACTGCGCATTCAGCCCTTAAGGAGTTTGACCCGATGAGCCGTATCGAAACCGACAGCCTTGGCCAGGTTGAAGTCCCGGACGACGCCTACTGGGGCGCCCAGACGCAGCGTTCCATGATCAACTTCGCCATTGGCAACGAACGCATGCCGCTGTCGGTATTGCACGCCTTGGCACTGATCAAGAAAGCCGCCGCACGGGTCAATGATCGCAATGGCGACCTCCCCGCCGACATCGCCCGCCTGATCGAACAGGCCGCCGACGAAGTGCTCGACGGCCAGCATGACGACCAGTTTCCACTGGTGGTCTGGCAGACCGGCAGCGGAACCCAGAGCAACATGAACGTCAACGAGGTGATTGCCGGGCGCGCCAACGAACTGGCCGGCAACCCCCGCGGCGGCAAGAGCCCCGTGCACCCCAACGACCACGTCAACCGCTCGCAGAGTTCCAACGACTGCTTCCCCACCGCGATGCACATTGCCGCCGCCCAGGCCGTCCACCAGCAATTGCTCCCGGCCATCAGTGAGCTGTCCGGCGGCCTGGCGGAACTGGCGGCGCGCTACATGAAGCTGGTCAAGACTGGCCGTACCCACATGATGGATGCCACGCCAATCACCTTTGGCCAGGAACTGTCGGCGTTCATTGCCCAACTCGATTACGCCGAACGAGCGATCCGCGCCGCGCTACCGGCGGTCTGCGAACTCGCCCAGGGCGGCACGGCGGTCGGCACCGGGCTCAATTCACCCCATGGTTTCGGCGAAGCGATTGCCGCTGAACTGGCGGCGCTGTCGGGCCTGCCGTTCGTCACCGCGCCGAACAAGTTTGCCGCGCTGGCCGGCCATGAACCCCTGACGTCCCTGTCCGGCGCACTGAAAACCCTCGCCGTGACCTTGATGAAGATTGCCAACGACCTGCGCCTGCTGGGCTCCGGACCCCGGGCCGGGTTCGCCGAGGTGAAACTGCCGGCCAACGAACCGGGCAGTTCCATCATGCCCGGCAAGGTCAACCCGACCCAGTGCGAAGCCTTGTCGATGCTGGCCTGCCAGGTCATGGGCAACGACGTGACCGTCGGCTTTGCCGCCAGCCAGGGGCATTTGCAGTTGAACGTGTTCAAACCGGTGATCATCCACAACCTGTTGCAATCGATTCGCCTGCTGGCCGATGGCTGCAGCAACTTCCAGCAGCACTGCATCGCCGGGCTCGAACCGGATGCCGAGCAGATGGCCGCGCACCTGGAGCGTGGGTTGATGCTGGTGACTGCACTGAACCCGCACATCGGCTACGACAAGTCTGCGGAAATCGCCAAGAAAGCCTATGGCGAAGGCTTGACCCTGCGTGAGGCGGCGCTGCAACTGGGGTACCTGACCGATGAAGAGTTCGATGCCTGGGTGCGGCCGGAGAATATGCTGGAGGCGGGTAGCCAGGGTTAACGCCAGCCCCCCTGTGGGAGCGAGCCTGCTCGCGATGAGGCCGGCAGGCTCGACATCACTGTTGCCTGACAAACCGCCATCGCGAGCAGGCTCGCTCCCACAGGGGGCTAACGCCCCACGCGCCGGGCCCTGAGCCCGGCGATCAGCGACGGGCCCAGGGCAACCAGCGCCGACCCCAGCACCACCAGTACCGCCCCGCCATACCCCAGCAGATTGATCTGCTCGGCATGGACATAATCAGGCCACCACCAAGCCGCCATCGCCACTGCGGCGAACGTCACCAGCGGCGTGATCGCCAGGGTCGCACTAACCCGCGACGCCTCCCAATGGGCCAAGGCTTCGGCAAACGCGCCATAGGCAATCAGGGTGTTGAGGCAACATGCGAGCAACAGCCAGCCTTGCAACGGGCTCAATTGCAGCGCCTCCAACGGATGCACCCAGGGCGTGAGCAGCAACGCACAGAACAGGTAGATCACCATCATCACCTGCAACGAATTCCACACCGTCAACAGTTGCTTCTGGCCCAGGGCATAAAACGTCCAGACCGTCGACGCCAGCAACACCATCAGCACTCCGGCGGTGTAGTCGCTCAGGGACGTCAGCAACTCGCCCAGGCGCTGGTTGAAAAACAGCGTAAAACCGATCAGCAACACCAGCAGGCCGATGCCCTGCCCCACGCTGAAACGCTCCTTGAACACGAACAGGCTGGCGACCAGCAACATGATCGGCCCCATCTGCACCACCAGTTGTGCGGTGCCGGGGCTCAAGCGGTTCAGGCCCATCAGGTACAACACGTAGTTGCCCACCAGCCCGAGCACCGCCATCGCCACCAGCCAGCCGCCGCGTGGGCCAAGGACCTTGTGACTGGGCAGGCGCCGGGTGGCGGCCAAATAGATGAACAGCAAACCGCCGGACACCAGCAAGCGAAACCAGGTCACGGTGACCGGGTCCATCACTTGCAGCACTTGCTTGAGCTTGATCGGCAGGATTCCCCAGAGCAGGGCAGTCAGCAGGGCGAGGAACAGACCGTAGACCCAGCGACCGGACGATATGTGCATGCAACCCTCGAAGCCCAAGACAAAGGACGTCCATTCTAGGCGTCTATTGCGTCATGACACAGGGACAGTTGGGCAAAGGCCGCCCATGGGATTGTAGGGGTCGTAGCCGTCGATCGGCTGGACAGGCGGGAATCAGGGACAACACATATGCTCATTTGAAACAGACCTCGCTGCGCTCTGGAGACCCGACATGCTTGGAAAACGCGCCTTGGATCCCGCCCCTACGACTATTTTTCGCAGTGACCGGATCTGCCGGGTTAACGGCGAGTTTTATTTCAATACACGTGAGGGCACCCAGGAGGGTCCGTTCGCCACCCGCGAGGCGGCAGAAATGGAGATAGCAGCGTATATCCAGCGGATGCAGCAGTTGACTCAGGTTGCCAGCTAAGTCAAACCCATGGCTGGCTCCGCGCTCTTGTGGCGAGGGAGCTTGCTCCCGCTGGGTCGCGAAGCGGCCCCTGCCCCATCAATAAACCGCATCGGCCGCTTGGCGCCTGCTTCGCAGCCGAGCGGGAGCAAGCTCCCTCGCCACCAAAGCTCCATGGCCACAAAAGCCTCTGGCGCCATAAGCCCGTGGCTATCTCACCGCCTCAAACAACCCCGTAGCCCCCATCCCGCCACCCACGCACATGGTCACGATGCCGTAGCACAGGTTGCGTCGTTGCAGCTCGCGCACCAGATGCCCCACTTGCCGCGAGCCGGTCATGCCGAATGGATGGCCGATGGAGATCGAGCCGCCGTTGACGTTGTATTTCTCGGGATCGATTTCCAGTCGGTTGCGGCTGTACAGGCACTGGGAAGCAAAGGCCTCGTTGAGTTCCCACAGATCGATATCGGCGATCTGCAAGCCCTTGGCCTTGAGCAGCTTGGGCACTGAAAACACCGGGCCGATGCCCATCTCGTCCGGCTCGCAACCGGCCACGGTGAAACCACGGAAAAACGCCTTGGGCTTGAGCCCCAGCGCCAGGGCCTTTTCCAGGCTCATCACCAAGGTCATCGAAGCCCCGTCGGACAACTGCGACGAGTTGCCCGCCGTCACCGAACCGTCTTCGGCGAACACCGGCTTCAGGCCTGCCAGGCTTTCGTAGGTGGTGTCCGGGCGATTGCAATCGTCGCGATCGACCACACCGTCGAGGATCTGCACTGCGCCAGTGTTCTTGTCCTCGACCCGGTACTTGACCGCCATCGAGATGATTTCGTCATCGAACAACCCGGCCGCCTGGGCCTTGGCGGTGCGCTGCTGGCTCTGCAAGGCGTAGCGGTCCTGTTCCTCGCGGCTGACCTGGTAACGACGGGCAACGATCTCGGCCGTCTGGCCCATGGGGAAATAGATCCCGGGCACCTGCTCCTTGAGCAGCGGGTTGATCAGGTGGTCGGTGTTGACGCTTTTCATCGTCAGGCTGATGGATTCCACGCCGCCCGCCACGATGATGTCGCTGCAACCGGAAGCGATCTGGTTGGCGGCGATGGCAATGGCTTGCAGGCCCGAGGAACAGAAGCGGTTGAGGGTCATGCCGGCGGTGCCGGTGCCCAATCGCGAGAGCACCGCCACGTTGCGCCCGATGTTGTAGCCCTGGGCGCCTTCATTGGACCCGGCCCCGACGATGCAGTCCTCGACACTGGCCGGGTTGATGTCGTTGCGCGCCAGCAAGGCATCGACACAATGGGCCGCCATGTCGTCTGGACGGGTCATGTTGAACTTGCCGCGAAAGGACTTGGCCAGGCCGGTCCGTACGCTGTCGACGATCACCACTTCACGCATGGCTGTACCTCATTGTTGGAGTCGGTTGAGAGTGAATCGAGCATAAATCCACTGCATAACCGACTGCGACAATCATTCACCCCGCGTATGCGCACCCATCGCCCTAGCCCTTCTTCTTGCGAGCCTGCTTTGCACTTCGCTCGAAAGCCGCCTCCAGCGCCTGGTTGAGGGTGCGCAACACCTTGACCCGCGCCCAGCGCTTGTCGTTGGCTTCCACCAATGTCCAAGGGGAAATCTCGGTGCTGGTGCGGTCGACCATGTCGCACACGGCGGCCCGGTAAGCGTCCCACTTGTCGCGGTTGCGCCAGTCATCCTCGGTGATCTTGAAGCGCTTGAACGGGATGTCCTCGCGTTCCTGGAAACGCTCCAGTTGGGTCTCCTTGTCGATGGCCAGCCAGAACTTGACCACCACCACGCCGGCATCGGCAACCTGCTCCTCGAAGTCGTTGATTTCTCCGTAGGCCCGCAGCCAGTCGGCCTGGCTGCAAAACCCTTCGACCCGCTCCACCAGCACCCGGCCGTACCAGGAGCGGTCGAACATGGTGAACTTGCCCCGCGCGGGAATATGCCGCCAGAACCGCCACATGTAGGGGTGGGCGCGCTCTTCTTCAGTGGGCGCGGCAATCGGCACGATGCTGTATTGACGCGGGTCCAGGGCTGCCGCGACCCGCCGGATCGCCCCGCCCTTGCCTGCCGCATCATTGCCCTCGAACACCGCCACCAAGGAATGCTGGCGCATGCGCTTGTCCCGCAGCAGGCCGGCGAACCGCGCCTGCTCGGTGATCAACTGCTCTTCGTAATCGGCCTTGTCCAGGCGCCGGGTCATGTCCAGGCTGTCGAGCAGCGTGACCTGGCCGTCCAGCGCGGGCAGCGGCGCCACGCCGACCTTTTGCGGTTTGACCTTCGGACGGTCCAGGGCCTGGCGCAAGCCGTCGAGCAGGATCCGCCCGACGGTGAGGCTGCGGTAACAACTGTCCACGCCTTCGATCACATGCCACGGCGCGTAATCGCGACTGGTGCGGCGCAGCACACGCTCGCCGTATTTGACGAACTTGTCGTAGGTCTGGGACTGCTGCCAGTCCAGCGGGCTGATGCGCCAGCTGTGCAGTGGGTCATCCTTGAGCCCCTTGAGCCGGGCCTTCATCTGCTTCTTGGACAGGTGGAACCAGAACTTGAAGATCAGTGCGCCTTCGTCGCAAAGCATTTTTTCCAGGCGCTCGGCACCAGCAATCGCCTGGTCGAGCCGTGGGTCCTTGAACTCGCCATGGACCCGGCCCTGCAGCATCTGGCTGTACCAGTTGCCGAAGAAAATCCCCATGCGCCCCTTTGCCGGCAGCATTCGCCAATAGCGCCACGCCGGAGGCCGCGCCAATTCCTCGTCGGTCTGTTGGTCAAAGGTGCGCACTTCGATCAGCCGCGGATCCATCCACTCGTTGAGCAACTTCACCGTCTCGCCCTTGCCCGCGCCTTCGATGCCATTGATCAGCACGATGACCGGGAACCGGCCCTGCTGCTGCAACTCGAACTGCGCCTCCAGCAACGCTTCACGCAGGGCCGGCACTTCGGCCTCGAAGGTGTCTTTATCGATGACATGACCGATTTCAGCGGATTCAAACATGGGCAGCTCCTTCCGGGGATGGGCCAAGACTAGCGGATTGGATGCGGCCCGTGTGCTTTGTGTAGGAGCTGCCGAGCGAAGCGAGGCTGCGATCTTTTGATCTTGATCGTTCGCTTTCGACTCAATTGACTGGGGCAAGATCGCAGCCTCGTTGCACTCGACAGCTCCTACAGATTGGACGCGGCCCGTGTGCTTTGTGTAGGAGCTGCCGAGCGAAGCGAGGCTGCGATCTTTTGATCTTGATCGTTCGCTTTCGACTCAATTGTTCGGGACAAGATCGCAGCCTCGTTGCACTCGACAGCTCCTACAGATGCGTATGCACCGGAGCAATCGGCAATCGATCGGCTAGAATGGCCGCTCAGTTTTGACCGAGCCAGCCATGACGCCCATCCAGCAACACGCCCAACTCGACTGGGATGATCAGGGTCGCCCGCGTTCGCGGGTGTTCGACGATGTGTATTTTTCCGACCAGTCGGGGCTGGAAGAAACCCGTTATGTATTCCTTGAGCAGAACAACCTGGCCGAGCGTTTCGCGGCCCTGGCCGATGACGGGCGGCTGGTGATCGGCGAAACCGGATTTGGCACCGGCTTGAATTTCCTCTGCGCCTGGCAGCTGTTCGAACAGTGCGCACCGGCAGGCGCCCGACTGCATTTCGTCAGTGTCGAGAAGTATCCCTTGAGCCCCGAGGACCTGCGCCGGGCCCTGGCCTTGTGGCCGCAACTGAGCCTTCAGGCTGAGCAATTGCTTGAGCAGTACGTGGCCATCCACCAGGGTTTCCAGCGCCTGGTCCTGGCGGGCGGACGGGTGACGCTGACCCTGTTGATCGGTGATGCCCTGGAGCAGTTGCCGCAGCTGGACGGACAGATCGACGCCTGGTTCCTCGACGGCTTCGCGCCGGCCAGGAACCCCGAGATGTGGACCGCCGAGCTGTTCGCCGAACTGGCCCGGCTGGCCGCCCCCGACGCTACCCTCAGCACCTTCACCAGCACCGGTTGGGTCCGGCGGTTGCTGAACGCGGCAGGCTTCAAGATGAAGCGCACGCCGGGCATTGGTCATAAGTGGGAAATCCTGCGCGGTGTGTTTCTCGGCTGGCCGGAGCAGACAGCGGCGCCGTCCTCGGCAAAACCCTGGTACGCCCGCCCCGCCGCGCTGACCGGCGAACGCCGGGCACTGGTGATCGGCGGCGGCCTGGCCGGTTGTGCCAGCGCCGCCAGCCTCGCCGCGCGTGGCTGGCAGGTGACGCTGCTGGAGCGTCATGCCGGGTTGGCCGAAGAAGCTTCCGGCAACCCCCAGGGTGTGCTGTACCTCAAGCTGTCGGCCCACGGCACGGCGTTGTCGCAGATGATCCTCAGCGGCTTCGGTTACACCCGGCGCGTGCTGGAGCAACTGCAACGCGGCACTGACTGGGACGCCTGCGGCGTCTTGCAACTGGCCTTCAACAGCAAGGAAGCCGAGCGTCAGGCGCAACTGGCCGAGGCGTTCCCAAGGGATTTGCTGCACACCCTCGATCAGTCCGAGGCGCAGGTGCGGTCCGGCATCGGCCTGGCCTGTGGTGGTCTGTTTTATCCCGAGAGCGGCTGGGTGCATCCACCGGCGTTGTGTCGCTGGCAAGCCTCGGGCACGACGATTGACGTGCAGCCCCATCATGAAGTGTTGTCACTGCGCCGCGTTGACGGCCAATGGCAGGCATGGGACGGCGAACGCTGCCTGGCCAGCGCGCCGGTGGCGATCCTCGCCAGCGCCGCCGAAATCAAACGTTTCGAACCGGCCGCCGACTTGCCGCTCAAGCGTATTCGCGGGCAAATCACCCGGTTACCGCAAACCACCCGCAGCCAGAGCCTGGCGACCGTGGTTTGCGCCGAAGGCTATGTGGCCCCGCCGCGGCTGGGCGAGCACACCCTGGGCGCCAGTTTCGATTTCAACAGCGACGACCTGACGCCCACGGCCGCCGAGCACGCCGGCAACCTGCAGATGCTCGAAGAAATCTCCCTGGACCTGGTGGACCGCCTGAACGCCGGCAGCCTGGACCCGGAACGCCTCGAAGGCCGTGCGGCATTCCGTTGCACCAGCCCGGATTACCTGCCGATTGTCGGCCCATTAGCCGACCGCCCGGCCTTTACCGAGGCCTATGCGGCCCTCGGCAAGGACGCCCGCCAGGTGCCAGACACTCCCTGCCCGTGGCTCGATGGCCTGTACATCAACAGCGGCCACGGTTCCCGAGGCCTGATCACCGCCCCGCTGTCGGGCGAACTGATCGCCGCCTGGCTGGACAACGAACCCCTGCCACTGCCCCGCAGCGTGGCCGAGGCCTGCCATCCGAACCGGTTCGCGTTGCGGGCATTGATTCGGGGCAAGGTCTAACACCCATTTAATGGTGTGCCCCAATCCCTTGTGGGAGCGAGCTTGCTCGCGATGGCGGTGGATCAGTTGGCATCTGAGTTGACTGCCCCACTGCTATCGCGAGCAAGCTCGCTCCCACAGGTTCCTCTTATCCCGTGAGGCATGGGGCACCCCCTACCCGCCGGCTTATAACGCATCGATCTAAAACTCACAGCAAGGGAACATCAGTTGGTACAGAAACTGGTGCGAGATCGAATCCCCTCCTTACGGCGTTCTGCCGACCGTTCAACCCATCCCATGCATGACCCCATTCAAAGCAGCCACGTGTTCCGGTATGATTCGCCGCCTGTTACATTCTGAAGCACCCGCTATGATGTGATCGTCGCCGGCAATGGAATGGCTTGCAAATACCGCCCAGCAAATCAAGCTAACGCACTTGATTGTCTGGTTTATGGAAGCTCAATAGAACGAGTTGACACATGTATATATTCAACAACAAAACGAAGACTGCAGCATTGATATTAGTTGGCCCTCTGGGATGCTATATCGCGTACCAAATGCTCTTCATCGGACGATATCTCAATATTGAAAAATACCCACTACTTACTTCCACATACATGAATGGCGCGACGATTATAGACTCGGTCTGTGCGCTTGCTGTCGCCCTACTTGGATTCCTGCTTTCTCGACGCTTAGGTCTTCTCGACGAATTCTCTCCATCGCTTGAGCGTATATCGACACTCTCTCTTGCGTTGATAACGACGGGCATTCTAGGCCTTCTGGCACTGAGCATGTATCGGGTTTTTGGGACGCTCTCTCCTAGCTATGTCGTTAAAAATTACCATACGTATAGTTTCATGGTAACCAACGGCGCCGCCTGGATAGTCCTTGCAATGTATTCCGCCTTGTTTCTTCAGTTGATCAATATGTATTTCAGCGGCGTCACTTTGAAGAGTGGCGCTTTTTTACTGTTGAGCCTGCTTATCGTGTCGTTCAGCGGTGGGCGCGGAATCCTAATTCTATTCGCGCTTATGTTCATCGTCATGCTAATGTTCCAGCGCGTAAGCCTCTTGAAATTTTTGATCGCCTCCACTCTCGCAGTTGCTTCGATGGGGGTGTCATACGTTATCGTCACCAATATGCGCGCGCCCTCGGCGCCCAGTGAGACTACGTCGCGTGTAGAGGAGATAGCCCGCAAGGAGGCTACTCAGGGGGGCGTCGGAAAATCAGTGGTTGTGGACCCCACAAACAGTTTTGAGGACCTGAATTACAACGCCGCATTCATTTCTGAGGATGTCTTGAGTGCGATCCGGACCAACAAAGTTGAACCCATGGCATATGCCATTGAAGATGCGATGACGCTATTCATACCTCGTCAGCTGATGCCAAGCAAACCAATCTCCACGGCCGAGACCCGTGCACTTTATCCTCAGGTGGCTAGCCGCGGTACGAACATCACTTTCCCGCTCAAGGCGAACATGCTCATGCACCTGGGAGGCTGGGCGTTCTATACAGACTGGATCGTGGTATTGATCTGTCAGACGCTGATGATATTGGGCATTTCCCGACGCACTAGCGCGCCCAGCATACTCGGGTTCGCCATGCTGTTCTGCGGTATCGGATTCACGCTCATCGCTCGCGGCGGAATATTCAATGCCCGTCTACTAGTGATCGCACTATGCATATTCGCAGCATATGCGGGATACCGCGCTTTGTTGCACATTCAGACTGCTTTGTATGCGAGCAGACGCGGACGCCTTGCTGGCCCGCCTTCGCCCACCTGATGAATATCGGTCCACAAAGGCAGATGGATCACCAATCTCTTTGTGGACCGCTTCGCCTGAAATCGGCCTACAGAATATGAATACTATGGGGTATCAAACCCTCGCAGGAGTGTTTGATAGACAAGTCATTCACAGCGTTCTGGCAGGACCGATCGGCACTCATCGCCTGAGACAAGAACAGGGACAGTGTTTCAGTCGGCGAAAATAGCCGCTGACGATGCTTGGGTTCAACGACTCGATACCCCGCAATCGCTCTGGATCGGTGAGCAGCTTGAAGAAAGCATGAGCATTGCTGTTCGTGGCGTGCTGGCGCATACGGTGCTGTCGATGTCGGACGATTTGGCGTCTACGATTCACTCGGGCTGTGTCCTTGCTTGA
Source organism: Pseudomonas sp. KB_12 (assembly GCF_052114545.1). NCBI lineage: Bacteria > Pseudomonadati > Pseudomonadota > Gammaproteobacteria > Pseudomonadales > Pseudomonadaceae > Pseudomonas > Pseudomonas sp. KB_12. The sequence goes on from NZ_JBFREY010000018.1 coordinate 84,704, forward strand.
TCGATGAGTGTTCGCAACTATCACCGTAGACCAAGGCCAGCCTTTTTATTTTTCTTGCTGGTGTATCAGCTACTTAGCCGTTAAATAAGTGCCATTCACCTCTAGTGCCTTATCTGCACTACTTGCCGCCTAGTACTTGCGACTTCTTTTCCAGCCTAAAAAGGCCAGAATGACACCAACAACAATCAGCATCACCCCTGGAATTTCAATCGCTTTCGATCTCAAAAAAAAGTTGATTGATATCCCTATTCCGGCTAATAAAAGCAAAACTCCAGATATAAATGTTCCACTTCTAAGCACTTTGTACATTGAAATCTCCTTCCATGATTTCACCCATTGTACACAAAGCCGCTATGCGCGGAATGGCGCTCAGGCTCGAAACAAAGCCCGTCAAACCACGATGCGTAGGTCTCCGGCAGCGGTTTTATGCGCAGCTTGCTCACCCCTCCAAACCAGCAATTGGTATCGTCCGTCGAGTCAAAAATCTGCAAGCCCGTCCCGTCGGATACAGTCAGGCCATTGAAGCGCAGAGCCCGGCGAACGCTGCATGCACGGTAGACGCCGGGAAGGTGGTGCCAAAGACGGCACCCCGAAGACAGTACGCGCAAAAACTACCGCGACACCATCCAAGACTACTGGGTCCCTTACCTGGCCCAGTACCCGCTCTGATCTGATCGCAAAACTGTACAAAGTGACGAGCGGCCTGCAATCAATTTACGCGTGTTTTTTCGAGTTTTCTTTCTATACAGGAATGCGTCCGGGCGAGGCGATGGCACTGCGCTGGAGCGAGGTTGATACGCTCGAAGCGCGCCAAGGTGTGCCGTATCAGGCTGTACGGCAAGATCAAGGAAAGGACGAAGACGAAGGTGCCGCGGGAAGTTTTATTGAACGAACAAGCGCTACAGGCACTCGAAAAAGCCAGACCTCTTACGGCGGCGCGCTCTGACTTATGTTTTCGCGTCGGAAGGATCGGGTGCAAGATCAGAGCTGTACATCCGTTCCGGAACAGGGGCTAAGCGCTATTGGTTGGCAGCGTTGCAAGTCGGGAATTCGATATCGTCGGATGTACGACACCAGGCACACCTACGCAACGATGTGCCTGATGTCTGGGATGAATCCGGTATTCATCGCTGCGCAGCTCGGACACAGCGTCCAGGTATTGCTTTCAACCTATGCCAAGTGGATCAGTTCTTCGAGTGATTTCGCGGAGCTTGAAAAGCTGGATTTACCGAAAAACGGTACAAAATTGGTACTTGATTCGAGGTAGATGCGCCTAGTCCCAGCAAACACAAGGCCTTTTGGAATATGTGCGGATTAGCTGGAGAGTTACGTTTCGATCAACAACCTGCGGACCTTGCGGCCGTAGAGCGAATCACCCATCACCTGGCCCCTCGCGGCCCCGACGCCTGGGGTTTTCATAGCCAGGGGCCGATTGCCCTGGGCCATCGGCGCCTGAAAATCATGGACCTGTCGGACGGCTCGGCCCAGCCGATGATCGACAATCAGCTGGGCCTGTCCCTGGCCTTCAACGGCGCGATCTACAACTACCCGGAACTGCGCAGCGAGCTCGAAGCCCTGGGCTACAGCTTCTATTCCGGTGGCGACACCGAAGTGCTGCTCAAGGGCTATCACGCCTGGGGCGAAGCGCTGCTGCCCAAGCTCAACGGCATGTTCGCCTTCGCCATCTGGGAACGCGATGCCAAGCGGCTATTCATCGCCCGCGATCGCCTCGGCGTGAAGCCGCTGTACCTGTCGCGCACCAGCCAACGGCTACGTTTCGCCTCGGCATTGCCGGCGCTGCTCAAGGGCGGCGACATCAACCCGATGCTCGACCCGGTGGCTCTCAATCATTACCTGAATTTCCACGCGGTGGTCCCGGCACCCCGCACCTTGCTGGCCGGTGTTGAAAAACTGCCTCCCGCCACCTGGATGCGCATCGAAGCCGACGGCAGCACCGAGCAGAAAACCTGGTGGACCCTGCCCTACGGACCACGGGCCGACGAACAGCACCTGAACCTGGAAGACTGGATCGACCGCGTGCTCGACAGCACCCGTGAAGCGGTCGCCATTCGCCAACGCGCCGCCGTGGATGTCGGCGTACTGCTTTCCGGTGGCGTGGATTCGAGCATGCTCGTGGGCCTGCTGCGGGAAGTCGGCGTAGAAGACCTGTCGACCTTCTCTATCGGTTTCCAGGATGCTGGCGGCGAGCGCGGTGACGAGTTCCAGTATTCGGACCTGATCGCCAAGCACTACGGCACCCGCCACCACCAACTGCGTATCGACGAAAAAGAGATCATCGAGCAACTGCCGGCAGCGTTCCGTGCCATGAGCGAGCCGATGGTCAGCCACGACTGCATCGCCTTCTACCTGCTGTCGCGGGAAGTGGCCAAGCACTGCAAAGTGGTGCAAAGCGGCCAGGGCGCCGACGAGCTGTTCGCCGGTTACCACTGGTACCCGCAGGTCGATGGCGCCAGCGATCCGTACGCGGCCTATCGCGCCGCGTTCTTCGACCGCAGCTACGAAGAATATGCCGCCACCGTGCAGCCCAAATGGCTGACGGCCAACGACGCGGCCGGTGACTTCGTCAAAGAACATTTCGCCCAGCCCGGGGCCGATGCGGCGGTAGACAAGGCCCTGCGCCTGGACAGCACCGTGATGCTGGTGGACGACCCGGTCAAGCGCGTCGACAACATGACCATGGCCTGGGGCCTGGAAGCCCGCACGCCCTTCCTGGACTACCGCCTGGTGGAACTTTCGGCCAGGGTCCCGGCGAAGTTCAAGCTGCCCGATGGCGGCAAACAGGTGCTCAAGGAAGCCGCCCGGCGGGTGATCCCCAGCGAGGTGATCGACCGCAAGAAAGGCTATTTCCCGGTGCCAGGCCTCAAGCACCTGGAAGGCAATACGCTGGCCTGGGTCCGCGAACTGCTGCTGGACCCGAGCCAGGATCGCGGCCTGTTCAACCCGGCCATGCTCGACCGCCTGCTCACCGACCCCAACGGCCAGCTCACGCCATTGCGCGGCTCGCGACTGTGGCAACTGGCGGCGCTGAACCTGTGGCTCAGCGAGCAAGGAATCTGATCGATGAAACCTCACGCAACCGTTCACAACCAACGCCTCTTGCGCGGCCAGGCGCCCTCCTACGAACGCCTGCAGGCACGCCTGGCCGAAGACGGCAGCGAATTGGGCGCCGACCCGATCGCGGTGCATTGCGGCTGGGGCCGACTGTTGATCGGCCATACCTTCCCGGACCCGGCGAGCCTGGCCCGGGAACTGCTCAACGAACAACCCGGCGAAAGGGACATTGCCTTGTACGTGGCCGCACCCCAGCAAGTGCTGGGGCTGGAACCGGCACAACTGTTCCTCGATCCGTCCGACACCTTGCGCTTGTGGTTCAGCGACTATCGCCAGTCCACCCGGGTGTTTCGCGGTTTCCGGATTCGCCGGGCCCAGAGCGAGACCGACTGGCAGGCCATCAACCAGCTCTACCAGGCCCGGGGCATGTTGCCTATCGACCCACTGCGCCTGACCCCGCGCCATGAGGGCGGCCCGGTCTACTGGCTGGCCGAAGATAACGACACCGGTGCGGTGATCGGCAGCGTCATGGGCCTGAATCACCAGAAGGCCTTCAACGACCCGGAAAACGGCAGCAGCCTCTGGTGCCTGGCCGTCGACCCGCAATGTCCGCGGCCCGGTGTTGGCGAAGTGCTGGTGCGTCACCTCATCGAGCATTTCATGAGCCGTGGCTTGAGTTACCTCGACCTGTCGGTGTTGCACGACAATCGCCTGGCGAAAAACCTCTACGCCAAACTCGGTTTTCGCAATCTTTCGACCTTCGCCATCAAACGCAAGAACGGCATCAACCAGCCGTTGTTCCTGGGGCCAGGCCCCGAAGCGCAGTTCAACCCTTATGCGCGAATCATTGTCGAAGAAGCTCACCGCCGAGGCATCGACGTGCAGGTGGACGATGCCGAGGCCGGCTTGTTCACCCTGGTCCATGGCAGCCGCCGGGTCCGATGCCGCGAATCCTTGAGCGACCTGACCAGCGCCATCAGCATGACGCTGTGCCAGAACAAAAGCCTGACCCACAAGGTGCTGAAAAACGCCGGCCTGAACCTGCCAGCCCAACAGTTGGCGGGCAATGCCGATGACAACCTGGCGTTTCTCGACGAGCACGAACGGGTGGTGGTCAAGCCGCTTGACGGTGAACAAGGCCAAGGCGTGGCGGTGGATTTGCGCACCATCGAGGAGGTGCAGAGCGCCATCGAAGCGGCCCGGCAGTTCGACAGCCAGGTCTTGCTGGAAAGTTTCCACGAGGGGATGGACCTGCGCATCCTGGTGATCGGCTTTGAAGTGGTGGCGGCGGCGATCCGGCGCCCGGCGGAGGTGATCGGCGATGGCCGGCACACCATCGGCGAGCTGATCGAAGCCCAGAGCCGCCGACGCCAAGCGGCCACGGGCGGCGAAAGCAAAATCCCGATGGACGCCGAGACCCTGCGCACGCTCAGCGCGGCAGGGTTTGACTACGACAGCGTGCTGCCCGCCGGGGAGCACCTGTTCGTACGGCGTACGGCGAACCTGCATACCGGCGGCGTGCTGGAGGATGTCACCGGGATCCTGCATCCGACCCTGGTCGATGCAGCGGTGCGCGCCGCACGGGCGTTGGACATCCCCATGGTCGGCCTCGACCTGCTGGTGCCGGCGGCCGATCAACCCGAGTACGTGTTCATCGAAGCCAACGAACGCGCAGGCCTGGCCAACCACGAACCACAACCCACCGCCGAGCGCTTTGTGGATTTGTTGTTTCCCCATAGCCAGACGGTGGCCTAGCCCTGCTTCTGTGGCGAGGGAGCTTGCTCCCGCTGGGCTTGTAGGAGCTGTGTAGGAGCTGTGTAGGAGCTGTCGAGTGCAACGAGGCTGCGATCTTTCCCCAGACACTTGAATCCCAAGCGAAAGATCAAAAGATCGCAGGCTTCGCCAGCTCCTACAGAGCCCAGCGGGAGCAATCTCTGGCCACAAAGTTTCCCTATTTCAACTTAATGTTCCGTGAGGAGTTTCCATGATCAGCAAAATTCCCGAACCGGATCTCGAATACCTGCAAAAGGTCCTGCTGGAGATGCTCGCCATTCCCAGCCCTACCGGCTTTACCGACACCATCGTGCGTTATGTCGCCGAGCGGCTCGAAGAGCTGGGTATCGCTTTTGAAATGACTCGCCGTGGCACGATCCGCGCCACGCTCAAGGGGCGCAAGAGCAGCCCCGACCGGGCCGTGTCGGCGCACCTGGATACCATCGGTGCCTCGGTGCGGGCCATCAAGGACAACGGCCGCCTGACCCTGGCCCCGGTGGGTTGCTGGTCCAGCCGATTTGCCGAAGGCAGCCGGGTCAGCCTGTTTACCGACACCGGCGTGATCCGTGGCAGCGTGCTGCCGTTGATGGCGTCCGGACACGCGTTCAATACCGCCGTGGATGAACTGCCCATCAGTTGGGACCACATCGAGCTGCGCCTGGACGCCTACTGCGCCACCCGCGCCGATTGCGAAACCCTGGGAGTGGGCATCGGCGATTACGTCGCCTTCGATCCCCTGCCTGAATTCACCGAAAGCGGCCACATCAGCGCCCGGCACCTGGACGACAAGGCCGGGGTCGCGGCGCTGCTGGCGGCGCTCAAGGCGATTGTCGACAGCGGCGAAGAACTGCTGATCGATTGTCACCCGCTGTTCACCATCACCGAGGAAACCGGCAGCGGTGCGGCGGCCGCGCTGCCCTGGGATGTCAGCGAGTTCGTCGGCATCGACATCGCGCCCGTCGCCCCTGGCCAGCACTCAAGCGAACATTCGGTCAGCGTGGCGATGCAGGACTCCGGAGGCCCCTACGACTACCATCTGTCGCGGCACTTGCTGAAACTGGCCAAGGAGAACGAGGTACCGGCACGCCGCGACCTGTTCCGCTACTACTTCAGCGACGCTCATTCAGCCATCACCGCCGGCCACGATATCCGTACCGCCCTGCTCGCCTTCGGCTGCGACGCCACCCATGGCTACGAACGCACCCACATCGACAGCCTGGCCGCCCTCAGTCGCCTGCTCGGCGCCTACATCCTCAGCCCGCCGGTGTTCGCCAGCGACGCGCAACCAGCCCAAGGCTCACTGGACCGCTTCAGTCATCAGATCGAACACGATACCCAGATGGAAAGTGATACCCGGGTGCCATCGGTGGATAGCCTGGTGGGGCAGCGTTCCGATAGCTGATCCAACATTTCACTGTCTGGGCTATTGCCATCGCGAGCAAGCTCGCTCCCACAGGTTGATCTTCATTGGACTTGAACTTTGTGCTCGACGCAGAACCAATGTGGGAGCGAGCTTGCTCGCGATGAGGCCAGAACAGGCCCCACAAAACCCAAGGCTAGCCGCAAAAGCCCATTGGCCGTAGCATCGCCCCATTGTCTAGCCGAGGTACCCCATGCTCATCCCCCACGACCAACTCGAAGTCGACACGCTCACCCGCCTGATCGAGGATTTCGTGACCCGCGACGGCACCGACAATGGTGACGACACCCCCTTGGAAACGCGGGTTCTGCGAGTCAGGCAAGCCCTGACCAAGGGCCAGGCGTTGATCGTCTTCGACCCCGAAAGTGAACAGTGCCAACTGATGCTCAAGCACGACGTGCCCAAACACCTATTCGACTGAACAGGCCTTGCGGGTGGCATGGGCCTTTTTCTTCTGGATCTTGTCGTAGATTTCGGAGCGATGGACATCGACGTGCCGTGGCGCTTCCACGCCAAAACGCACCGTGCCGCCGCTGACCGACAGCACACGGACGGAAATATCGTCACCGATGGAAATCAACTCACCTACAGCGCGGCTTAATACAAGCATGGTTCTTGTCCTTAAGAATGTCTGGACCCTGACCATGCCCGGCCTGTTTCCCGTTCTCAAGACACCCGCGAGAATTCAGTAAGGCCCTACAAGCAAAGTTCTTGTGACTGACGGAAATTTCCTGCAAAACCCTGTCGGACCGCCGGTTATTTCAGGGCGCCGAGAACCGCGGGCCGAATAGAATCACACTCGCCCCCAACACGCAGAGCGCCACGCCAATCCAGTCGGACCCCAGTGGTCGCACTCGCTCGACCATCGCCAGCCAGCCGATCGAGGCAATGATATAGAGGCCGCCATAGGCGGCGTAGGCGCGCCCGGCGTACGTCGCTTCGACGCGGGTCAGCAACAGGGCGAACAATGTGAGGCTGAGCAACCCCGGGGCGATCCACCAGGCGCTCTTGCCCTGGCGCAACCACATCCAGAAGGCGTAGCAGCCCGCGATCTCAAACAGGGCGGCGAGAAAAAACCACAGGTAATTGAGCATGCAGATGTCCATCAGGAAGGCCGAATGGCGCCATCCTGAGGACATCGGGCATCCAGGTCAATTGAGGTTTTGCCGGGTCTTGGCGCGCATCTTGTCGGCCATCACGGTCATTTCGTCGTACAGCAACTGTGGGTTCTTCTGCTTGAGGGCCCAAGCCATGCGTCCCTGTTCGTGGGGCAGGATCATGAACTGGCCCTGGGCGACCTGCTGATAGATGTAGTCGGCAATATCCGTGGCGCTGATCGGTGAGCTTTCCAGCAACTTGCCAACCTGGGCTTTCATGGCCGGGGTCGGGCCACGGAAGGAATCCAGCAGATTGGTCTGGAAGAACGACGGGCACACCACGTGTACACCAACTTCCTGCTGCGCCAGTTCCACCAGCAGGCTTTCCGACAGCGCCACGACACCCGCCTTCGCCACGTTGTAGTTGCTCATGGCCGGGCCCTGCATCAGGGCTGCCATGGAGGCGATGTTGATGATCTTGCCACGGCTTTTTTCCAGCAGCGGCAGGAACGCCTTGCAGCCCTTGACCACACCCATCAGGTTGATCGCGATCTGCCAGTCCCAATCCTCCAGGGAGAGTTCACTGAAGAAGCCGCCCGAGGCCACGCCGGCATTGTTGACGATGATATCGATACCGCCGAATTTCTCTTCGCAGGCCTGGGCAAACGCAGTCAATTGGCTGTAGTCGCGCACATCGCAGCGCTGGATGAAGCCGTCACCACCGGCACCCCGCACTAGCTTGAGGGTTTCCACGAGGCCCGGCTCGCTGACATCCGATAAGGCCAGGCGCCATCCTTCGCGGGCCCAGCGCAGCGCGATTTCGCGACCCAGGCCAGAGCCGGCACCAGTGATCATCATGCGATTTTGCATAGCAGACAGCCTTGTTGTTCCGGGAGAGATAGGCCGAGTGTAGCGAAGGCGTTCAACGGACCCACGCTCCATCAGATTGCTGAATGGCGAGGGCAAACTGTAGGAGCTGCCGAGTGGAACGAGGCTGCGATCCTTAGTCTTCCTCCAGGCTGAAAAAGATCGCAGCCTCGTTTCACTCGACAGCTCCTACAAAAACTTTGAATTTTCTACAAGCCGCGACGGTCGGACTTATTAAGCCGCCCGGATTTAACGCATGCGCGCTGGTAGTTGGAAGTTGTATCACTCCAGAACTGACCAATAAGGAAATCTACAATGGGCACAATACTTATCGTTATCCTGATCCTCCTGCTGATCGGTGGTCTCCCAGTCTTCCCGCACTCCAGAAGTTGGGGTTACGGCCCGTCCGGTATCATCGGTGTGGTGTTGGTGGTGCTGTTGGTCCTGCTACTCCTGGGCAAGATATAAACCACTAAGTAAGCGCAAAAAAAAAGAGGCCTTGGCAGGCCTCTTTTTTATGTACGCCGTTTATCAGTCCGGCTTGCCGTCAACGACGCCGGCGGTGTTATCCAGCAGGCTCTTGGTCGCGGTTTGCAGGAAAGATTCGAGCTTGAGTTTCATCGGCGCGGTGTCCGGTGCATTCGGGATGATTTCCGCACCAGGGTTGGCGCCCAGTTCATAGCGATACATCTTCGGCTCCATTTCCTTTTCCTTCGGCAGGACCAGGATGTGGTCATCGCGGATGATCGCCGTGGTCTGCTCGCTGCCCGACGGCTTGATCACACCAAAACCGGGATCGCCTTGCGGCAGGTTCAACAGGTCACGGCCCCAGCACTGGTTCCGTACTTGCCCACCGATCCGGCCCATGATGGTCGGCACGATGTCGACCTGGGTACCCACGGTGTGGTTACGCTGGCCGAATTTTTCCTGGATGCCCGGGCCGATCAACAGCATCGGCACGTTGAAACGGCCCAGGTCCATCTCGGTGATCTGGCGTTCGTTGCCAAAGCCATGGTCGCCGACCACGACGAACAGGGTTTCCTTGAAGTAAGGCTCCTTGCGGGCCTTCTCGAAGAACTGGCCCAGGGCCCAGTCGGCGTAGCGCATGGCGGTCAGGTGTTCGTTCAGGCTGCCACGGTCGGTGACCCGCTCGACCGGCAACGGCGTCGGCAACGCATAAGGGGTGTGGTTGGACAGGGTTTGCAGCAAGGCATAGAACGGCTTGCCGTTTTCCCGCGCCTTGAGCTCGATCAGGCCACGGTCGAACATGTCCTGGTCGGACACGCCCCAGGTCGGATCGGAGAACACCGGGTTCACGAAGTCGTTACGCCCGATGAATGTGGTCATGCCCTGGCTGCTGAAGAAACCCGACTGGTTGTCCCAGGCAAAATCGCCGTTGTAGACGTACACGTCGTCGTAGTCACGGGCGCTGAGCAGTTGCGGCAGGCCCGACAGCTTGTGGCTGCCCTCCGGCGTCTGCATCAGGTATTCGAAACCCGGCAGGTTCGGGAAGCACGCCATGGTGGCGAACATGCCTTGGTGGGTGTGGGTACCGTTGGAGAAGAAACGGTCGAACAGCAGGCCTTCCTTGGACAGTTTGTCCAGGTAAGGCGTGATGTTGCCCGGCGCGCCCAGGGCACCCACCGAGTGACCGGCCATGCTCTCCATGAGAATCACGACCACGTTCTTGATCGGCAGGGTCTTGTCCGCCGGCGGCGTGTAGTCGCGGCGCACGGCGGCTGTCGCGGTGTCCACCAGTTTATCGTCAGGCATCACCAGCATATCGCGCACGGTCTGCTGTGCCAGCGGTTGCTCAAGGGTGGCTTTCCAGATGTTGTCGCGGTCTTCGGACATCCGGCTCTTGGCCGCGGCCACCAGCGACAAGGTGCCGTTGAGGCCCAACTGGTTGGCGAAGTTCGAATCGGTGGTGTAGACGTCGCCCCAGCGCAGGGGCGGCCCTTGGCGCAAGGTGCCGCGCGCGGCGGTCACGGCGACCAGCAGGCAAACGACAAACACCGCGACACGCCCATACCACGGGGCGATCTGCCGGGTACCAATGGTGCCGCCACTGAACGGCCCACGGGGACGCGTGGCGCGGTCGGCGCCCTTGAATGCCAGGCTGAGGATGATGGTGCCGCCGGCCCACGCCAGCAGGTAGCGCACCACCGGGAAACCGTACCAGAGCATGCTCATCACGGTTTTCGGGTCTTCCTTTACATACTGGAAGACCAGGCCGTTGAGGCGCTGGTGGAACTCACGGTAGAAATCCATCTCCATCAAGCCCAGGAACAGCGCGATGCTGGAAGTGACGGTCAGCCAGAAACGAAAGAACCCACGGGCCGCCATGGCCCTTGCGCTGAACAACGCCAGCAGCAACGGGATGCAGAGGTAGACCACCAGGCGCAAGTCGAAACGCAGGCCGTTGACGAAGGCTTCAACAAAGGTCGAAGCCGGCGTGTCGAGGATCATCTCGCGGTTATAGACCAGCAGCGCCACGCGCAGCAGGCTGAACATGACCATCATCACCAAGGCACAAAGCAACGTGTAGGCCAGGTGCGATTTGACGGTCGGTTGCAGCAGGCGATGCGTAGTACGCTGCTGATTCAGGGCGTCCGGGATTGCCATGTCGTTTAAGGACCCTATCGGAATTGGAGTGACAAAAAGAAACAACGGCGCGCCCTCTGTTGACCAAAGCCTGGCCTCGGGGCTTGCGCGAGAGCGCAAATGTTGCACGAACGGCTATGGCATTGCCATTAAATAACCGGCGGCGATATGAGCGCGGGGGATTGTCCGCAAGATTTTGTGAAAATTTCGTTCAAAGAATATTCAGAAACACAAAAAGCCCGGCCTGCTGATGAAGTTGAGCCGAACGCTATTGTGGCGAGGGAGCTCGCTCCCGCTCGGCTCTGTAGGAGCTGTCGAGTGCGACGAGGCTGCGACCTTTCCCTAGACACTTGAGTCCCAAGCGAAAGATCAAAAGATCGCAGCCTTCGGCAGCTCCTACACGCAGCCCAGCGGGAGCAAGCGCCCTCGCCACTGGGTTGCCGATCACTTCCAGTCCAGTGTGAAAACGATCATTGTCAATGAAACTGGCGTCCAAGACCCGCTGGCACGCCTTCGATGGAGGTGTCTTCCCACGGACCATTCGGGCTGACGGAACGGCTCCAGCCGTTGTTCCAGCGGTAATAGGTACGCTGGCGATAGAACGTGTTCGTCTGGTTGTCCAGCACATAGACCCCAAGCTTGGCGTCCCAATGGCTGTTGCCACCCGGCGGTGGGGCGAAGCTGGCGGAAGTACGCGGCAGCGGTTTCGCCGGTTTGTTCGGGATGACAGGCTTGCCCGGCGGTGTGGACGGGACCGGTTTGCTGGTCGGGGTCGACGGCGGGATCGGTGGCAGCGGTGCCGAGGGCTCCGACGGACGCTGGACCGCACAAGCGCTCAGGCCCATGACGAGCGTGAGCAGGGTGATACGAGCGATGGCGGTCATGGTGCGAATTCCTGTTATTTGTCCGGGCTGTCGATGGTCAGTTGTTGCTGCGCCGTGGTGCTGCTCGCCAGGGGCTGGCTGCGGCCGATCCACTCACCCGCGGTCGGCTGGCCGGCCCGGGAGATGCGCGCCACCAGTTGGACTTCGGGGAAGTTCGACAGTTTCAACTGCGGCATCATTGCGTCCGCGTCACCCAGCTCTACCGTGACCGGCAAATCGGCGACCGTCAGGCGCTTGGCGGCCAGCGGCGCGGGCGGGCCGGAAACGGCGCGGGCGAAGATGAACACACTGTCGCCCGGCTGCACCTTGGCCTTGAGTGCCGGCGCCAGGTCGACGCGCACCTTGAGCAGTGCCGCAGCCTTGGCCACCGGCGCCTGGGCAACCTTGCCGCCGCTGGCTTGCAGCTTCTCGGTGGCACGGGTAATGCCGCCCTGCAGCGCTTCACGGGACTTGTCGCCCTCCGGCAGTTCCACCAACAGGCGCCCCCAGTAATCGATTGCGTCCTGATAGCGCTCGCCCTCAAAAGCGGCGATGCCCAACAGGCCGAGGCTGGTGACTTCCTTCGGATCGAGCTTCAGCGCTTCGTCGGTCAGCGCCTGGAGCTTATCCGACCATTTCTTGCCATCGGCAAAATACTGCGCCTGGGCCCATTGGCCCAGCAATTCGGGTTGTCGACCGGCCACCGCCACGGTGCGTTCGAAGACCTTCGCCGCGTCTGCGGGCCGATCCTGCGCCATGTAGGTACGCCCGAGGAAATACAGGCCCTCGGCGTTATCCGGTTGCGCCGCCACCGCACGTTCCAGTCGCAGGGTCATCTCTTCCATCGACTGCGGCGCCTGGGCGAATTCACGGGTCAGCTCGACCTTGTCGCTGGCACCGAAATGCAGGTACAGCGCCAGGCCCAACACCGGCACCAGCACAGCGGCGAGCAACGGCAACGGCTTGCCCAGCCGGGATTCGCGCGGCGCATCGGCACCCTCGGTGTCAGCGAGCAATTCACGGGCGGCCTCGGCGCGACCGGTGTCCAGTTGCGCGGCGTTGAGCACGCCCTCCTCCCGCTCGATCTGCAATTCGGCGACGCGTTCCTGATACAACGCCACGTTGAGCGCGGTACGGTCCTCCTCCAACTGGGCGCGGCGACCACGCAGTACAGGGATCAACAGAAAACTCAGGGCAACCAGAAGAAGCAGACCTGCGGCGAGCCAGAAATCAATCATGCTTGGTTTTATCCAACAGTTGGTCGAGGCGCTGGCGCTCTTCGACAGAAAGCGTGTCCGGGGCGGCGGTGCGCTGGACCCGGCGGCGGCGCACGATCATTGCAATGACCACGAAACCACCGAACAACAGCCCGGCGGGGCCGAACCAGAGCAGCGCCGTCTTGGAGGACAGGGCGGGGTTGTAGCGCACGAACTCACCGTAGCGATCGACCATGAAATCGATGATCTGCTGGTTGTCCTTGCCCTCGCCGAGCATGCGGAAGATTTCCTTGCGCAGGTCGGCGGCAATTGGCGCGTTGGAGTCGGCGATGTCCTGGTTCTGGCACTTGGGGCAGCGCAGCTCCTTGGTCAGTTCGCGAAACCGCTCGCGCTCGCCGTCGTTGGCGAATTCGTAGGTATCAATGGCGGCGTGGGCCACGCCGGCAAGGCTCAGGCCGAGGACGGCGGCGGCTAACCAGCGCTTCATGGCTTGGCCTCGTCCACCAGTGCCTGATACTTGGCGGCCAGTTTCTCGCGCCAGACCTGCTCGTCGATCACGCCGACGAACTTGTCGCGGATGACACCCTTGGCGTCGATGAAGAACGTTTCCGGCGCGCCGTAGACACCCAGGTTCAGGCCCAGGGAGCCGTCTTCATCGCGAATGTCCAGTTGGTACGGATTGTGGAACTCGGCCAGCCATTTCAAGGCGTCGGCATTGACGTCCTTGTAATTGACGCCGTAGATCACCACGCCGTTCTGGGCCAGCTTGTTCAACACCGGGTGCTCGACCCGGCAGGAGATGCACCAGGTGCCCCACACGTTGACCAGCGCCGGCTTGCCCAGCAGGTCGGCGCGGGTCAAGGTCTTATCGCCCTGCACCGATGGCAGGGAGAAATCCGGGAACGGCTTGCCGATCATCGCCGAGGGCAACTCGGTCGGATTCAGGTACAACCCCCGGTACAAAAACACCGCCATCAACAGGAACAGCGCCAGCGGCACCAACATCAACCAACGTTTCATGCAGTGGCTCCCTTCACGCCCAGGGCTTCACGCACCCGGGTTTTCACCTTGACTCGATAACGCCGATCCAGCGCCGCCAACACCCCACCCAGGCCGGTGAGCAAGCCACCGAACCAGATCCAGCGTACGAACGGCTTGACGTGGACCCGTACCGCCCACGCGCCGTCACCCAGGGACTCGCCCAGCGCCACGTAGAGATCGCGGGTGAAACCGGCATCGATGCCGGCTTCGGTCATGACCGAGTTCTGCACGGTGTAGAGACGTTTTTCCGGGTGCAGCACGGTGATTTCCTGGCCGTTGCGAATGACCCGCACAGTGCCTTTGTCGGATGTGAAGTTCGGGCCCTCGAAATGTTTGGCGCCCTCGAAAACGAACTGATAGCCGGCCAGGTCCATGGACTCACCCGGCGCCAGGCGCAGGTCGCGCTCGGCGCTGTTCTGACTGGACAGCACCACGCCCAGGGCGCAGACGGCGATGCCCAGGTGGGCGACCTGCATGCCCCAGTAACTGCGGGTCAGGGTCGGCAGGCCCTTGATCAGGCCTTTGTGCCGGGTCTTGTCGAAGATGTCCCGTACACCCGCCAGCAATACCCAGGCCGCCAGCACGAACGTCGCCAGCACCGCCCAGTTGAAGTCGCCATACGCCACGCCGGCCACCACGGCCAGAGCGGCCGTGCCCAGCAGCACCGGGGTCAACATGCCCAGCAGCCACTTGACCGGGGTGTCTTTCCAGCGCACCAGCATGCCGATGGCCATCACCACCATCAGGATCGCCATCAGCGGGATGAACAGTGCATTGAAGTACGGCGGCCCCACCGACAGCTTGGCGCCGGACAACGCATCGAGCACCAGCGGGTACAACGTCCCCAGCAGGATCATCGACGCGGCCACCACCAACACCAGGTTATTGCCCAGCAGCAGGGTTTCCCGTGACCAGAGGTTGAAGCCGACCTGGCTCTTGACCACCGGCGCACGCAGGGCGAACAACGTCAGCGAACCGCCGACCACGAACAGCAGGAACATCAGGATGAACACGCCGCGCTCAGGGTCCGAGGCGAAGGCATGCACCGACGTCAACACGCCCGAGCGCACCAGGAACGTCCCCAGCAGGCTCAGCGAGAACGCCGCGATGGCCAGCAGCACGGTCCAGCTCTTGAACACACCGCGTTTTTCCGTGACCGCCAGGGAATGGATCAGCGCCGTGCCCACCAACCAGGGCATGAACGAGGCGTTTTCCACCGGGTCCCAGAACCACCAGCCGCCCCAGCCGAGCTCGTAGTAGGCCCACCACGAGCCAAGGGTGATGCCAATGCCGAGGAAGGCCCAGGCGACGATGGTCCACGGACGCGACCAGCGTGCCCACGCGGCATCGAGGCGCCCACCGAGCAACGCGGCGATGGCGAAGGCGAAGGCCACGGAGAAGCCGACGTAGCCCATGTAGAGCATGGGCGGGTGAACGATCAGGCCGATGTCTTGCAGCAATGGGTTGAGGTCGCGGCCATCCGTCGGCATCTGCGGCAGGATGCGCTCGAACGGGTTGGAGGTGACGATCAAAAACAGCAGGAAACCGGTGCTGATCATGCCCATCACCGCCAGCACCCGGGCCAGCATCACCTGGGGCAACTGCCGGGAAAACACCGAGACGGCGAAGGTCCAGCCGGCAAGGATCAACGCCCAGAGCAACAGCGACCCCTCGTGGGCGCCCCATACCGCGCTGAACTTGTAGTACCAGGGCAAGGCGCTGTTGGAGTTGCTGGCGACGTACTCCACGGAAAAATCGTCGGCCATGAACGCATAGGTCAGGCAACCGAAGGCAAACAACATGAAGGCAAACTGCCCCCACGCCGCCGGTTGGGCCAGGCTCATCCACAAGCGGTCGCCGCGCCAGGCACCGAGCAAGGGCACCACGGCCTGTACCAGTGAGAAACACAGGGCCAGGATCATCGCCAGGTGGCCCAACTCGGGAATAAAGATGCCAGCAGTCATCGATCAGCCCTCCTTCACGGGAGCGGGCGCCGACTGACCGCTGTCTTTCAGCGCCTTGGTCACTTCCGGCGGCATGTATTTTTCGTCGTGCTTGGCCAGCACTTCATCGGCCACCACCACGCCGTCGGCGTTGAGCTTGCCCAGGGCGACGATGCCCTGCCCTTCGCGGAACAGGTCCGGGAGGATGCCGCGATAGGTGATGGTCACGGTCTTGTTGAAGTCGGTGACATTGAATTTCACGTCCAGGGAATCCCCGGAGCGCTCCAGCGAGCCTTTTTCCACCATGCCGCCAGCGCGGATGCGGGTATCCCTGGGCGCTTCGCCGTTGGCGATCTGGGTCGGGGTGTAGAACAGGTTGATGTTCTGCTGCAGGGCGCTCAGGGCCAGGGCGACCGCGGCGCCGACACCCACCAGGATCGCAAGAATGATGACAAGACGTTTTTTGCGCAGCGGATTCACTGACCGTTCTCCCGGCGCAGACGACGCGCCTCTTGTTGCAGATACCGCTTGCGGGCCAGGATCGGCACCGCCACGTTGAGGGCCAGAACCGCGAGGCAGATGCCATAGGCTGACCAGACATACAGGCCATGATGGCCCATGGCGAGGAAATCGCCGAATGAAGCGAAACTCATCGAGCGGCCTCCAGGCTGTTCTGTACTTCGGCCTTCACCCAACTGGCCCGGGACTCGCGCTTGAGCACTTCCAGGCGCATGCGCAGCAATAGCACCGCGCCGAAGAAACAGTAGAAACCCAGCACGGTCAGCAACAGCGGCAGCCACATTTCGACGGGCATTGCCGGTTTTTCGGTAAGGGTGAAGGTCGCGCCCTGGTGCAGGGTGTTCCACCACTCCACCGAATACTTGATGATCGGGATGTTGATCACGCCGACAATCGCCAGTACCGCGCAGGCCTTGGCGGCGCTGTCACGATTGCTGATGGCGTTGCCCAGCGCAATAAGACCGAAGTACAGGAACAGCAGGATCAGCATCGACGTCAGTCGCGCATCCCAGACCCACCACGAACCCCAGGTCGGCTTGCCCCAGATGGCCCCGGTGACCAGCGCCACGGCGGTCATCCAGGCACCGATGGGCGCGGCGCATTGCAGGGCAACGTCGGCCAGCTTCATCTTCCACACCAGCCCGACCACACCGCACACCGCCAGCATCACATAGACGGACTGGGCCAGCATCGCCGTGGGCACGTGAATGTAGATGATGCGGAAGCTGTTGCCCTGCTGGTAGTCCGGCGGTGAGAAGGCCAGGCCCCAGACCACGCCAGAACCAATCAACAACAATGCAGCGATGCTCAACCATGGGAGCAGTTTGCCGCTGATGCCGTAGAACCACTTGGGTGAGCCGAGCTTGTGAAACCAGGTCCAGTTCATTGCTGTTTCCATCACGGTTGCGGCTCGCCGTCACGAACCGCCGGGGCAGCCTTTACTTCCAAAGAAGTGGTCAATTTTTGACCAGGCCTCGTTATTATTCGCCGACGCTGATCTTCAGGCCAGCGGCTATTGCAAAGGGTGTCAGGGTTATCGCCAGGGCGGTCAGGCTCCCAAGCCACAGCAGATAACCGGTCGCGGGCATGCCTTGCAACGCCGCTTGCAAGGCACCACTGCCCAGGATCAGGACCGGGATATACAACGGCAGGATCAGCAGCGCCAGCAACAGGCCGCCGCGCTTCAAACCCACCGTCAATGCCGCGCCCACCGCGCCGAGCAGGCTCAGCACCGGCGTACCCAGCAGCAGCGACACCAGCAGCACCGGCATGCACGCGCCGGGCAGCCCCAGCATCATTGCCAGCAGCGGCGAGAGCAATACCAGTGCCAGCCCGGAAAAAACCCAGTGTGCCAGTACCTTGGCCAAAACCAGAAGGGCCAGGGGGTGCGACGAAAGGACCCACTGTTCCAGTGAACCGTCTTCGAAATCACTGCGGAAAAGCCCGTCCAGCGAGAGCAGGACCGATAAAAGCGCCGCGACCCAGACCAGTCCCGGAGACAAGGTTTGCAACAATTGAGTCTCTGGCCCGACCGCCAACGGGAACAACGCAATCACGATCGCGAAGAACACCAGCGGATTGGCCAATTCGGCCGGACGCCGGAACAGCAGGCGCGCCTCGCGGGCAAGCAACAGGCCAAACACACTCATACGGCCCAGTTCCCCAGATCAATGTTGCGATAACCGGCCGGCATCCGCGCCAGCGTGTGGTGGGTGGTCAAGAGCACCATGCCACCGTTTTCACAGTGCTGGGCCAGGTGTTCCTCGAGTTGCGCGACACCCTGCTTGTCCAGGGCGGTGAATGGTTCGTCGAGAATCCACAGCGGCGGGCTGTCCAGGTACAGCCGGGCCAGGGCCACACGGCGTTGCTGGCCGGCAGACAGGGTATGGCTCGGCACGTCTTCGAAGCCGCGCAGCCCTACCGCCGCCAACGCCTGCCAGATCGCTTCGCGGCCAACCGGCGTATGCAATGCGCAGAGCCAACTGAGGTTCTCTTCGGGGGTCAGCAAATCCTTGATACCGGCGGCATGGCCGATCCAGAGCAGGTTGCGGGCCAGTTCGCTACGCTGGCTGTGCAAGGGCTGGCCGTTGAGCAACACCTGGCCTGCGGTCGGTTGCATCAAACCGGCCAGCAGGCGCAGCAGGCTGGTCTTGCCGCTGCCGTTGGGACCACTGATTTGCACCATATCGCCATGCGAGAGTCTCAATTCGAGATTTTCGAAAAGCAGTCGCAAGTCTCGCTCACAGGCGAGGCCGACGGTTTGCAGGAGAGGACTGGTCAAGGGATCGCGGGCCTTATACGGTTCAAGTCGGCGGTGCAGCGGCCGTTAAAGAGATGCAGCATAGATGCATTGACGGCCTGTTCCACAGAGCTGCGTCAAACAATTGCAAGGTTTTCGCCACTCCCTGAAAGACGGGCGGCATTATACATGTGATGCCCTACGCTAAAGAGGGCTTATTTTCCCAAGGTAAGACCGCAGATGACAGGCGACATGAACATCCTGCCGCTGCCCCAGGCCACGGCAACCACGCGTATGCCAGCGGTCAATGGCGAGCTGCTCAAACTGCTGGTGCCGACCGAAGGCCTGATCAGCTCGGGCCAGACTGCCCAGGCCGAAGTGCTGTCGCTCAAGCAGGCCGACCAGACTTTCCAGCTGCTGCTCAAGGTCACCCTGGAGAGCGGCCGCCAGACCACTGTCCAGGCCACCAGCACCCAGCCGTTGCCCCAGGGCACCAGCCTGGCCGTGACCCAGCCGTCCGCCAGCAATCTGGCGATTGCCGTGCAACAGGCCGTGTCCTCCAGCGTCGCCACCCTCACCCGAATCGACACCGCGCAGTTGCCGGTCGGCACCCTGCTGCAAGGCAAAGTGCTGACCAGCCAGGCGTTGCCGCAGTTGCCAGGGCAACCGGCGGTGTATCGATCGTTGGTAAGCTTGCTCAACACCGCCCAGGCGGGCAGCACCCTGGACATCGACAGCCCGCGACCGCTGCGTATCGGCACGCTGTTGAGTGCCCAGGTGCAAGATACCCAGACGCTGAAGTTCGTTCCGCTGAGCAACCGCCAGGAGCAATTGGCGGTGAGTCAGCAGTTGGTCACGCAAATGAGCCAGCAGGGCTCGCTGGACAGCCTGATCACCGTCCTGCAAAACCTTCCGGCCACCGACGACACCGGTGCCGAGCTGCGCGCCGCTGTAACTCGCTTGCTGGCTGGCCTGCCGGATGTCCAGCAACTGAGCACACCCAAGGGTTTGGCCCAAGCCATGGTCGCCAGCGGCGTATTCCTGGAAAGCAAATTGCTCGCCGGGCAACCACCGAGCCTGGCGCCGGACATGAAAGGCGACCTGCTGAAACTGATCGCCCAACTGACACCGGCCCTGCCCGCCTCCACCAACCTCAGCGCCATCATTGCCGCCAATACGTTGGCCCAAGTCCTGCCTAGCTTCGTACGCAGCGCCCTGGGGATGCTCGGCCAGGTCAGCGCCAAGCCGCAACCCACCAGCTTCCCCCTGCCCTCGCGCCAGATGCAAGGCCAGGACGAAGACGGCGACCTCGAACACCTGCTGCGCCTGGCCGCTGCCGCCGTGTCACGCCTGCAAAGCCATCAATTGTCGAGCCTGGAGCAGACCGGCCTGACCGACGACGGTCGACTGATGAGCACCTGGCAATTGGAAATCCCGATGCGCAACCTGCAGGACATCGTGCCGTTGCAGGTCAAGTTCCAGCGCGAGGAAACCCCGCCCCGGGAGCAACCAAACGAGCGCAGGGAAGAACGCGAGCCAAAACAGCAGCTCTGGCGGGTGGAATTGGCGTTCGACATGGAACCGCTCGGCCCACTGCAGGTTCAGGCCCAGTTGCTCAGCGGCAGCCTGTCCAGCCAGTTGTGGGCCGAACGGCCGTATACAGCGAGCCTGATCGAAAGCAACCTGACAGCCTTGCGTGAGCGCCTGGTGACTTGTGGCCTGAACGTCGGCGACCTGGACTGCCACCTCGGCACCCCGCCCCAAGGCCCCAAGACTCGCCTGGAACAACGCTGGGTGGACGAAACCGCATGACAACCCATACCGCACCCCGCCAGGCCATTGCCCTCAAGTACGACGGCCACCACGCCCCGACCCTCACCGCCAAGGGCGACGAAGCCCTGGCCGAGGAAATCCTGCGTATCGCCCGCGAAAGCGAAGTACCGATCTATGAAAATGCCGAGCTGGTGAAGCTGTTGGCGCGGATGGAGTTGGGGGACAGCATCCCCGAAGAGCTGTACCGCACGATTGCCGAGATCATTGCGTTCGCCTGGAACCTCAAGGGCAAGTTTCCCCAGGGCTACGACCCGAATGCGCCGAGTATCGAGAAGGATGTGACCGACCGCGGCGACGATTACTGATCAACGCAGCGGTGTCCGGGCTGGAACGACCAGTCTGTGAGCACCAGAAAAACCTGTGGGAGCCAGCTTGCTCGCGATGGCGGATTCGCATTCAACATCTCTGTTGATTGTCACACCGCTATCGCGAGCAAGCTCGCTCCCACAAATGTGCCGAGTGTCGAGAAAGATGTGACGGACCGCGGCTACACCTGGGGCGAGGGTGCGCAGTAGCCGCAAAAAGTCGGGGGCCGCTGCGCTGCCCAGCGGGAGCAAGCTCCCTCGCCCCAGGGACTGCGTTTGGGTTGGAAGGATCTGTGTGTGAGCACCAGAAAAACCTGTGGGAGCGAGCTTGCTCGCGATGGCGGATTCACATTCAACATCTCTGTTGACTGTCACACCGCTATCGCGAGCAAGCTCGCTCCCACAAATGTGCCGAGTGTCGAGAAAGATGTAACGGACCGCGGCTACACCTGGGGCGAGGGTGCGCAGTAGCCGCAAAAAAGCCGGGGGCCGCTGCGCTGCCCAGCGGGAGCAAGCTCCCTCGCCACAGGGATTGCGCTTGGGTTGGAAGGATCTGTGTGTGAGC
>NZ_JBFREY010000019.1:0-170880 GCF_052114545.1 Pseudomonas sp. KB_12
GTTCACGCTCAGGCCCTGGTCAACAATCATCTTGCAGACTCTTAGCTTGAAAGCGGCGTCGAATTTTCTGTACTTCTTGGTCATGGAATACTCCTCAATAGGTGTAGTTTCACCTATTGAGGTGTCCGGGACTATTAGACCAGCTCAGTTGGCATCCATGTTGGATGGAGTACTGCTATCGCGAGCAAGCTTTGCTCCCACAGATCAACTTCTCCCACAGATCAACTTCTCCCACAGATCAACTTCTCCCACAGATCAACTTCTCCCACAGGTCAACTGCTCTCCCCGGTCAGCGCTTGTTCAAGCCGCGTGACAAGCGGTCGCCGCCCAACTGGATCACCGCCACCAACGCCACCAGCAGCACGATTACCGTGAGCATGATCTGGCTGTCGAATCGCTGGTAGCCGTACCGGTAGGCGATGTCGCCCAGGCCGCCGGCGCCGATCGCTCCGGCCATGGCCGAAGAGTTGATCATGGTCACCAAGGTGATGGTAAAACCGCCGACGATGCCCGGCAGCGCTTCGGGCAGCAACACATGCCAGACAATGTGCCAGCGCCGGCAACCCATGGCCTGGGCCGCTTCGATCAGGCCATGGTCGACCTCCCGCAGGCTGACTTCGGCGATGCGGGCAAAGAACGGCGTGGCGGCGATGGTCAGCGGTACTACCGCGGCCCACACGCCATAGGTGGTGCCGACGATCAGCCGGGTGAACGGGATCAACGCCACCATCAGAATCAGGAACGGTATCGAGCGGAACAGGTTCACGAAGGCGCCCAGGGCCCGGTTCAAGGCCGGCGCTTCATAGATCCCGCCCTTGCCGCTGGTGACCAGGATCACCGCCAGCGGGATGCCCGCCAACAGCGCGATCAGCGACGACACGCCGACCATCAGGAACGTGTCGATGAAACCCTGCAACAACCGATCAAACCACATAACCCAGCACCTCCACACTTTGGGCCCAATTGCCCGCCCGTTGCCGCAGTTCCTCGGCGCTCCACGACGAACCGCTCACGGCCAGCAGCAATTGCCCCAGCCCGTGGCCCTGAATTCGCTCGATGCCGCCGTGCAGCAGCCGCACCCGTCCACCGAGGGCGCTGAACAAAGCGGCGAGATCCGGCTCTTCACGATCTATGCCGGTGAATTGCAGGCGTAGCACAGTGGCGGCATCCGCCGATGCCGGCTGCACCTGCAAGCGGTTTTGCAGTTCTTCCGGTATCGCGTGTTGCAACGGTGCCAGCAGTGTTCGACTGACCTCGTGTTGCGGGTTGCCAAACACTTCCCAGACCGGCCCCTGTTCGACGATCCGCCCCTGTTCGAGCACCACCACCCGGTCGCAGACTTCGCGAATCACCGCCATTTCATGGGTGATCAACACGATGGTCAGGCCCAGTCGCTGATTGATCTCACGCAGCAAACCGAGGATTGATTGGGTGGTTTCCGGGTCCAGGGCCGAAGTGGCTTCATCGCACAACAAAATCTGCGGGTCATGCACCAGCGCCCGGGCGATCCCCACCCGCTGTTTCTGCCCGCCCGAAAGTTGCGCCGGATAGGCCTTGTGCTTGCCTTGCAGGCCCACCAGTTCCAGCAGCTCGCGAACTTTGCGCTGACGCTGCTCCTTGGGCACGCCGGCGACTTTCAGCGGCAGTTCAACGTTCTGCCACACGGTCTTGGCCGACATCAGGTTGAAGTGCTGGAAGATCATGCCGATGCGCCGGCGCAGTTCCACCAGGCGGTCTTCATCGAACTCGCCGATGTCTATCTGATCGATCAACACCCGGCCACTGGTGGGTTGTTCGAGGCGGTTGATGGTGCGGATCAGCGACGACTTGCCGGCGCCGCTGCGGCCGATGATGCCGAATACCTCGCCGCGCTGGATCGCCAGGTCGATGCCTTGCAGCGCGGCCACCGGACCCTGGGCGCCGTTGTAGGTCTTGCCCAGGCCGATGAAGCGCACATGGGCACGGTTGAGCTCCGGATGCAGTTCGGTCTGGTCGGCGCTCTGGAGCGTGGGGGCTTCTTGTCGAAGTCGAGCGTTGACGGCGTTCATGTCAGCTTTCCCAGCCGGCTTGGTAGAGCTTGCCATGGGCCTTGTCCAGGGCGGCGCGCACGGCTGGCGAGTGTTGGTAGATGTCGACGAACTTGATCAGCCGTGGGTCGTTCTTGCTCTTAGGCTGGATCACGAACTGAATCACGTATTCCTTGTGATCGAGGCCGTCGAACAGCAAGGCGGAGCTGGCATCGAAGGTCTTGGCCAGGCGGATGTAGGCGGGATAACCCTGCACCAGGTCGGCGTCTTCATAAGCGCGCACCAACTGCACGGCTTCGACCTGCAGGATCTTGAGCTTCTTCGGGTTGGTGACGATGTCGTCTTCGGTGGCCTTGTAGCCGACGCCTGGCTTGAGGCTGATCAGCCCGGCCTTGGCCAACAGTTGCAGGCCGCGACCGCTGTTGATCGGGTCGTTGGCAATGGCGACGCTGGCGCCTTCTGGCAGTTCGTCGAAGCTTTTGTATTTTTTCGAATAGAGGCCGACGTTGTTGATGATCCCCGGCGCAAACGGCACCAGATCGAACCCGGCGGCGGCCTTGGCATTTTCCAGGAACGGGATGTGCTGGAAGTAATTCACGTCGATATCGCCGGAGGCCAGGCTGACGTTGGGCGCGATCCAGTCGCTGAACTCTACCAGCTCGACCTTCAAGCCTTGCTTGCTGGCCTCTTCCACGGCGGCCTCCAGGGGAATGGCGAACGCCGCGGTGGTGCCGATTTTCAACGGTGCGTCGGCGGCAAACAGCGCCGAGCTGAACAGGCCGAGGGCCAGGGCCAGGGTTTTGACTGGCAGGGTCAGGAAGTGCTTGGTCATGTCGGGTATTCCAGTCATTTAGGGGGAGGTGCATATTTTTTGGCGAACAGAGCTATGTGGGAGCAAGGCTTGCCCGCGATGAAATTGATGCGGTCTCTCAGAAAACGAGGTGTCTGCATCGCGAGCAAGCTTTGCTCCCACAGTGCCTTGTTCCCACAGGGACATTGTCGGTAGCCCCAGGGTCAGTGCCGGTAAGTCGAACCGGTGTGTTGCTTGGGTAGATGGGCCTCTGCGTGAAACAGTTTTTCGCGCAGGGTGCCGTTGTCGTATTCGGTCTTGTACGAGCCGCGTCGCTGCAACTCGGGGATCACCAGGTCGATGAAGTCCACGTAGCTTTGCGGCGTGACGATGCGGGTCAGGTTGAAGCCATCGAGGCCGGTTTCGCCGATCCAGGACTCCAGCTCATCGGCCACCTGCTCGGGCGAGCCGACCACCGTGATGTAGCGACCGCCCAGGGCGTGTTGCTCGAGCAATTTGCGCCGGGTCCAGTCGTTGTTCTGCAAGGTCTTGGTGGCGGACTGGATGGCGTTGCTCTTGACGTACTGGATCGGTTCGTCCAGTTCGTACTGGGAAAAATCGATGCCCGTCGACGCGGAAAAATGCGCCACGCCGGCCTCGGCGCTGGCGTAGCTCAGGTACTCGGCATGCTTGGCCCAGGCGGCCGCCTCGGTCTCGCCGACGATCACGTTCAGGCCCATGAACACCTTGATGTCCCCGGGGTTGCGCCCGGCCTCTACGGCGCTGGCGCGGACCTTGTCCACCTGGGCCTTGGTCGCCGGTTTGTTCTGGCCGCTGATGAACACGCACTCGGCATGCCGCCCGGCGAACAGCAGGCCGCGCTCGGAACTGCCGGCCTGGAACAGCACCGGCGTGCGCTGGGGCGACGGCTCGCACAGGTGATAACCCTCGACCTGGTAGAACTCGCCCTGGTGCCGGACCTTGTGCACTTTCTCCGGTCGGGCATAGATCCGCTGCTCGCGGTCGTTGAGCACCGCGTCGTTTTCCCAACTGCCTTCCCACAGTTTGTAGAGCACTTGCAGGTATTCGTCGGCCTGGTCGTAGCGGCGGTCATGCTCGACCTGTGCGGTCAGGCCCATGGCCTTGGCGGCGCTGTCCAGGTAGCCGGTGACGATGTTCCAGCCGACCCGACCGCGACTCAGGTGGTCGAGGGTGCTCATGCGTCGGGCGAACAGGTAGGGCGGTTCGTAGGTCAGGTTGGCGGTGAGGCCGAAGCCGAGGTTTTTCGTCACGGCGGCCATCGCGGACACCAGCAGCAACGGGTCGTTGACCGGCAGTTGGATCGACTCCTTGAGCGTGACGTCCACCGACTGTTGGTACACGTCGTAGACCCCGACGATGTCGGCGATGAACAGCCCGTCGAACAGTCCGCGTTCGAGCAATTGCGCCAGGGCGGTCCAGTATTCGATCGTGTTGAACTGGGTCGAGGTGTCCTGGGGATGGGTCCACAGG
Source organism: Pseudomonas sp. KB_12 (assembly GCF_052114545.1). Classification (NCBI taxonomy): domain Bacteria; kingdom Pseudomonadati; phylum Pseudomonadota; class Gammaproteobacteria; order Pseudomonadales; family Pseudomonadaceae; genus Pseudomonas; species Pseudomonas sp. KB_12. Next base: position 4,330 of record NZ_JBFREY010000019.1, read on the forward strand.
CCGTGATTGATGTGCCCGATGCAGTTCATGTTGAACGCGTTGAGCAGGATCTTTTTCTTGCCGGCCGCCATCAGATGGTCCCCCGCAGCGGCGGTTTTTCATCATTGAGGTAGAAGTTGCCTATCGCGTGGTATTTCCAGCGCACCGGGTCATGCAGGGTGTGCACCCGGGCGTTGCGCCAGTGACGGTCGAGGCCATGTTCGGCCAGGGTCGCCTGGCTGCCGGCCAATTCGAACAGCGTGCTGCTGGCGGCCAGGGAAATTTCGGTGCTGATGGCACGGGCTTCGGCCACGGCAATCGAGGCGGCGGCGACCGTGTCGGCCCGGGTGTCGGCCTGGGCCCGGTCGAGAAACTCACCGGCACGTTCCAACAGGGCTTCGGCGGCGTGCAGGCGGATGCTCAGTTGACCGAAACTCTTGATAGTGTGCGGGTCTTCGGTGGCGACGTCGCTGGTGGCGTCGATCCAGGGGCGGGTTTTATTGCGGACAAAATGCAGGGCGTCTTCATAGGCGGCGCGGGCGATGCCGGTGTCGATGGCGGCGTGAAGAATCTGCGCCAGCGGCCCTACCGGTGTGGGACGTTCGAAGGCGCTCTGGAAGGGCACGATGTCGGCGGCGGCGACATACACGTCTTCGAACACCACCGAACCACTGCCCGTGGTGCGCTGGCCAAAACCGCTCCAGTCGTCGATCACCGTCAGGCCTTGGCTGTTGCGAGGGACGAACGCCAGTTGTTGCACGCCGTTTTCGTCCACCACCGAGGTGGGGATGCGCTGGGCGTAGATCGCGCCCGTGGCGTAGAACTTGCGACCGTTGATGCGATAGCCCTCGCCGTCGCAGCGCAGTTGGGTGATGCGGTCATGGGCAGTCTTGGTGCCAAGTTCGGCCAGGGCGTTACCAAAGCGCTGGCCGGCGAGCACTTCGGCGTACAGGCGTTGTTTTTGCGCTTCAGTGCCGTTTACCCGCAGCACTTCCAGGGCGTAGAAATGATTTTGCGGAATCTGTCCCAGCGAGCCGTCGGCCTGAGAAATCAGCGCGATGACTTTGGCCAAGGTGACGTTGGAAACACCGGCACCGCCATAGGCCTTGGGCACGCTGATACCCCACAGGCCAGAGCGGGAGAAGGCCTCCAGTTCCGGGTACGGCAAGCGGCGCTCGCGGTCGCGCAGGGCGCTGTCGCGCTTGAAGTCATCGGCCAGGTCGCTGGCCACGATCAGGGCTTGTTCATCGCTGGTGATCACCGCGACGTGTTGAGAAAACGTCATGTACTGCTCCAGAGGTCGGGTCGTCAGATCCAGGAATGGCGGGCCGGCAAGGTGCCGTTCAGGTGGTAGGCGCCTACCGCGTGATACTTCCAGCGCACCGGGTCGTGCAGGGTGTGGACCCGTGCGTTGCGCCAATGGCGATCGAGGTTGAATTCGGCGAGGGTGGCGCGGCTGCCGGCCAGCTCGAAGAGTTTTTCGCTGGCTTGCAGGGCGATCTCGGTGGTGAGCACTTTGGCCTCGGCCACGGCAATCGAGGCGCGGGCGGACGATTGCGCCGTGATGGGGGCGGCACTGACCTGGTCCAGCACCTGTCCGGCCTTGCGCAGCAAGGCTTCGGCGGCGTGCAGTTCGATTTTCAGTTTGCCAATGTCGGCGATCACGTAGAGGTCGTCACTGGCTCGGTCGACCTTGGCGTCGATCCAGGGCCGGGCCCGTTCACGCACAAAGGCGATGGCATCGTCGATGGCGCCACGGGCGATACCCGCATCGATGGCGGCCTGGATCAGTTGGGAAATCGCACCTTGCACGCCGGGTGTTTCGTTGATGCGCCAGTTATCCAGGACCAAGTCGGCCTCCACCCGGACATTGTTCAGCAGCACGGTGCCGCTGGCGGTGGTGCGCTGGCCGAACCCTGACCAGTCGTCGACGATCCGCAGGCCCGGGGTGCCGCGCCGCACGAACGCCAGCACCTGGCGGCCTTCGTCATTCAGCGCCTTGACCGCGACCCAATGGGCAAACAGCGCGCCGGTGGAATAGAACTTCTGGCCATTGATGACAAACCCGTCACCGTCAGCGGTAATCCGCGCCTTGAGCTCAAGGGTATTGCGAGTACCGCGTTCCGGCCCGGCGTTGCCGATGCGCCAGCCTTCGAGCACGCTCTGCAAGAGGATTTTTTTCTGCCGTTCGGTGCCGGTGCCGAGTATCAGCTGGAGCACGCCGAACTGGTTTTGCGGGATCTGCCCGAGGGCCGGGTCAGCGGCGGAAATGATCGCGAACACGTCGGCCAGGGTGACGAACGAAACCTGTGGGCCGCCGTATTCCCGGGGAATGGCGATGCTGCCCAGCCCGCTGCGGGTGAATTGCTCGATTTCTGCCCAGGGCAGCTTGCGTTGCTGATCACGACGCGCGGCCTGCTGACGGGCGACCTGCGCCAGTTCATGGGCGGCTTTGATGGCCTCGGCATCGTTGCGCAACACCTGTGCGGGCAACAACAACGGTGCGATGTCCAGGTCGCTCTGGACTTTTGCTTGCGCCAGATCCGACATTACAGCCACTCCGTGGCTGCAGGCAGTGCCTTGGCGTATTGCACTGGGGTGATTGTGTTTCGTTCCATACCCACCTCACATCTCAAGAAACGCCGCGATGAATGCGGCGAGCGAAAATCAAGAATGTCCGGTGGTCCGGTGTATATACCCTAAGCGTGTATAAATTATTTTTGAACTAACTTTTAGGAATATATATAGGTTGGTTTTAAATTGAAGGCTGTACGCTCACCTGGGGGGACGCAGCTTTTGGTGGCGAGGGAGCTTGCTCCCGCTTGGGCTGTGGGAGCAAAGCTTGCTCGCGAAACAGGCGCCTCGATTCTGCAAGAGCGCATCGCGTCCATCGCGGGCAAGCCTTGCTCCCACATAGCGGGAGCAAGCTCCCTCGCCACAAAAGCTTTTTCAGGGGGTTCACATTCGGCGGCGCGTTTCGGCGACCATGAGCGGCTGTTTCGGTGCAGTGTTCAGATACGGATTGGCACAACCGATCTTCAACGTCCGTGGCGGTGCCCAGAGGGAGTTGTTGCCCACACGGTCGAGGATGCAGTAGGTCACTTCCAGGCGCAGGTCTTCTCCTGCCTCCAGGATGATCTGCGGCGGGACCCAGATATTGATTGGCTGGCCGACCTCGCTGGCGGTGACCGCTGGCAAGTCCATGCGTACATCACCCCAACGCAGGGTCACGGCATCGCCGGCGGCCATGTTCAGGTAGGGTTCGATGGTCAGCGGTACGCCGCGCTTGATCTGGTTGGGATTTACCCCTTGACGTCGGATAGTGCCGGGAATGCGCACAGGCGCCAGGCCCTGGTTTTCATCGCCGCTCAGGGCTGACGGCTGCCCGCCGGGGCAATCGAGCTTCGCGTGTACCCGTTGCCTGGCGGATAGCGCCGGCCCACGCCCGACCTGCATCACCCGATAGTGGATGCGCGAGGTTCCATCGACGATGAAACTCTCCGGGACTCGCAGGGTGACGCTGTCTTGCACATCGGCCTGCGACAACAAGCGCGAGCCGACGTAGCAGTTGTCCCAGAACAGTTCGATCAGGTCACCTGCGTCCATGCCAGGGTAGGGCGCAATGGTAACCTCCAGGTGAGCGGCGTTGGCGATATTGATGCCGGTAGGGTGGGCGTTGGCCAGGGTGGGGGCGGCCAGTTCAGGACTCTTCGACTTACATGTCATGGTGTTCTCCTTGATGCTTGAAAACTAAGTCCGTTTCGGGAAGATCAACGGCGATGGCTAATTGCGACATATTTTATGTGTGCAGCCATATAGGCTGGCTGCACCTGGTCACTGTGCAGAACATAAATAATGTGCATCGCCTGTTGGTTACTAGATAAGGGCTCAATAGTTTCAGTGTCAATAGAGGCACTTGCTTAATAATTCATTGTGAAAGGCTTCAGAAATCTCCTACGCACCCATGTTAATAATGCGCGGCATCACAAGCCCTTTTCCTAGGCTCGCAGGTTTCTGAAAAATGCTCTAAAGAGTGTCTTGAGACTAAAGATGAGGCGTGTTTGGGCTGAGGGGAAGTGTTACGAGAGGTAGATCGATGCCGCACATGAAACGATCGAGAAAGTTGAGTGGGGCGCAAGTTGCAAGTTGTTTTTTTATGGCAAAGTTATGGCGGTAGTGTCTTGAGTGTGTTGCAACTGCCTCACTTCCATCCCTGGAAGTGATGACACTGCCTATAACTTACTGAGCGCCGTGCCCGGCGGAGAGGATCTTGCTGAGGAACTGTCGAGTGCGTTCTTCCTTGGGGGCTGCAAACAAGGCCTTGGCTTCACCTTGTTCGACGATCACGCCTTTGTCGAAAAACACCACGCGGTTGGCCACGTCCCGGGCGAAGCCCATTTCGTGGGTCACGATGACCATGGTGCGTTTTTCTTCGGCCAAGCCGCGAATGGTTGCCAGCACCTCGCCCACCAGTTCCGGATCGAGGGCCGAGGTCGGCTCGTCGAACAGGATCACCGCCGGTTCCATCGCCAACGCCCGGGCAATCGCCACGCGTTGTTGCTGGCCGCCGGAAAGGCGCCGTGGGTAGGCGTCCTCCTTGCCGGCCAGCCCGACCTTGGCCAAGAGCTTGCGCCCCAGGGCTTCGGCTTCTGCACGTGGCGTCTTTTTCACCACCAGCGGACCTTCGATCACGTTCTCCAGCGCGGTGCGATGGGGGAACAGATTGAAGTTCTGGAACACGAAGCCCACCTGCTGACGCAAGCGACGCACCAGATTCTGCTGCTGGTTCAACGGACGGCTGCCATCGATCTCGATGTCGCCGACCTTGATCCGGCCACTGCTAGGCTCTTCGAGGAAGTTCAAGCAGCGCAGGAACGTGGTCTTGCCCGAGCCGCTGGGGCCGATGATCGCAACCACTTCGCCTTCTTCGATCTTCAAGTCGATGCCGTTGAGCACCACCTGGCCCTTGAACTGCTTTGTCAGTTTTTCCACGACAATCATGGGTCAGGACTCCTGGTCATGCCGATTGACCCGGGCTTCCAGGACGTTCTGCAGGTGCGAGAGCACGCTGGCCAGAACCCAATAGATCAGCGCGGCGGCAAGGTACATGGTGAAGATTTCGAAGGTTCGCGCGGTGATCAACTGCGCCTGGCGGAACAGCTCCGGTACCTGGATGGTCGCCGCCAGCGCGGTGTCCTTGACCAGGGAAATGAAGCTGTTGCCCAACGGCGGCAGGGCCGTGCGTGCGGCTTGCGGCAGGATGGCCCGGCGCAGGGTCTGGGCGCGGGTCATGCCGATGCTTGCCGCCGCTTCCCACTGGCCGCGCTCGATGGAGCTGATGGCGGCCCGCAGGATTTCACACGCGTAGGCGGCCATGTTCAGCGAGAAACCGATCAGGGCCGCCGGTAGCGGATCCAGCTCGATGCCCAGTTGCGGCAACCCGTAATAGATCACGAACAACTGCACCAGCAACGGCGTGCCGCGAAAGAACGACACGTAGATGCGGGCGATCCAGTTCACCAGTTTGAAGCGCGACAGGCGCATCAGCGCCAGGCCGAACCCCAGCAGCAAGCCGAAAAACATGCCGCCCAGGCTGAGGAAAACCGTGTAATACGCGCCCTTGAGCAGGAAGGGCGCGGAGTCCAGTGCGAGTTGAAGAGCTGCTTCCATTATTGGGTAACGTCAGCGCTGAAGTATTTTTCCGAAAGCTTTTTCAGCGTACCGTCGGCGCGCAGTTTTTCGATGGCCTTGTTCACGGCTGCCAGCAGCTCAGGCTCGCCTTTGCGCAGGGCAATACCGGACTCCTGGCGCGAAAAGGCTTCGCTGGTGACGGAGGTGTCCTTGGCTTTCTTGGCGTATTCCAGCGCGGCCAGGCGGTCGATCAGGATGGTATCGATACGGCCGACGCGCAGGTCCTGGAACTTGGTTGGGTCGTCATCGTAGGTTTTGACTTGGGCGCCCGGTACTTCTGCCTTGACCCACTGTTCGTAGTTGGTGCCCAGGCCCACGCCGACTTTTTTACCGTCCAGGTCGGCGGCCTTCTTGATGTTCAGCTCGGCGGCTTTCTTGGTCAGGACCAGCGCTTGAATCCCGGAAACGGTGTACGGCTCGGAGAAATCGTACTTTTTCTTACGCTCCTCGGAGATGGTCACCTGGTTGACCACTGCGTCCAGACGCTTGGATTCCAGGGCCGCGAGAATGCCGGCCCATGGGGTCGTCTGCAGCTTGACCTTCACACCCAGCTCCTTGGCCAGGGCTTCGGAGAACTCCACTTCGAAGCCGGTCAGTTTGCCGCTCTCATCAACGAAACTGAACGGTGGATAAGTGCCTTCCAAGCCGATCTTGATTTCGCCGGCGTCCTTGATCTTCTGCAGTTGCTCACCGGCAACCGCTTGCCCCAACAAGCCGGCGCTCAATGCCAGGCCCAGCGAACCTACCAACAGGTTGCGACGTAATGCGGAAAAATTCATGACAAGCCCCTGTGTTTTCTTCTGAAGAGGTTATTTTGGCTGAGATAAGGCGTAGCCGCGATCCGAAAAGATTGCCACATCCTGCCTTAAAGCAGCTTGGGCGTCTCGCGGCAAATGCGCCTGCGGCGAGACTATAGGGTGGCTTTTATAGATTGGAAAATAATATTAAATCAAGCGCATATGTCTATTTGGAATGACTGTTTGTGGGAGCGAGCTTGCTCGCGATGACGGTGTGTCAGCTAAATAAATTTGGGCTGATCTACCGCTATCGCGAGCAAGCTCGCTCCCACAGAAGTCTCCACTAAGCCTGGAACGCCGCGTTATAGGCAAACAACGCCGGTGCGCCGCCGGTGTGCAGGAAGATGATCGGGCCTTCGTCGAAACGGTCGCGACCCATGCCGTCGAGCAGGCCGGCCATGGCCTTGCCGGTGTAGACCGGATCGAGCAGCAGCCCTTCCTGGCTGGCCAGCAGCTTGACCGCCGCCAGTGTCCCGGCGTTGGGTTCGCCGTAGCGGGGGGCGAAATATTCGTCCCACAGGTTCACTTTGAACGCTTCTGGAAGGGCGACGTCGAGCAACGCTGCCGTGCGCTCGGCCAGGCCCTGGACCTTCGGAAACTGGTCCTCCTCGCTGCGCGAGACCGTGACGCCGATGACAGGCAGCGCCGGCAGGGCTTCGCTCAGCGCCAGCGCCAGGCCACTGTGGGTGCCGGCACTGCCCGAGGCCAGTACCACGGCGGCGAATTCAATCCCGGTGTCCTTGATCTGCTCGGCCAGTTCCAGGCCGGCGCGCACATAACCCAGCGCGCCCAAGGCGTTCGAACCACCAATCGGCACCAGGTAGGGTTTTTTCCCGTTGCTGCGCAGGCGACCGGCCAGGGCCTGTAGCTGCTCATCGGCGTTGTCCAGGTTGTCCACCAGCTCGACCTTGGCGTCGAACAATTCCAGCAGCAGCCGGTTGCCGTTGCCCAGGTAATTGCTGTCTTCGGTGCCGATGGGGTTTTCCAGCAAGGCCACGCAACCCAGGCCCAGCTTCGCGGCGAGGGCGGCGGTCTGGCGTACATGGTTGGACTGGATCGCCCCGGCGGTGATGAGGGTATCGGCGCCTTGGGCGATGGCATCGGCGGCCAGGTATTCGAGCTTGCGCAGTTTGTTGCCGCCCATGGCCAGGGGGGTCAGGTCGTCACGCTTGATATAGATGTCCCGGCCGAGCCAGGTGGAGAGGCGGTCGAGTTTTTCCAGCGGTGTCGGATGGCCGAGCAGGTCGAGACGGTTAAAGCGAGACAGCTGTTCTTTGATCATGGGTCCGTACTGGTTGTAGGCGATGTCTGGACTATAGGCACGCCGATATTCATGGGCAACCGGCATGTTTTTATTCGAGCTTGGATCTGGCGACACCGTCGTCGGTTTGCCCTGCACTTGACCTGTGGGAGCGAGCTTGCTCGCGATAGCGGTGTGACAGTCAATGAAGATGTTGAATGTCAGGCCGCCATCGCGAGCAAGCTCGCTCCCACAGGGTCTGTATTTGCAAGGGGATATGCCGTTGAACGCTGAACGAATGCTCTCCTGGCAACGTCATACCCTCCCGTAGGCTAGTGTAGGAAGCGTGCCGTCGAGCCCTGCGATTAGTCCTTAGCTACCTATTCATGTTTAACTTGAACGTTCATTCAAGTTAAACCGTCGGTTTGCTGCCCGCTCACAACAGGAGGCTTGCCTTTGCCGAGTCCGTTTTCGACCGTCATGTTTTTTTCTCCCGAGGCGCTTGTTTCATGAGTGCCTCGTCCCTTCCACCCAGCGGCCTGGTCCGCATGAACCCGCCGGTCTTTTACTTCGCCGCGACCTTCATCCTGCTGTTCGGCCTGGTGGTGATTGCCATGCCCGCGCAGGCCGGCGCCTGGTTGCTGGCCGCGCAGAACTGGGCGGCCAATACGGTCGGCTGGTACTACATGCTGGCGATGACGCTGTATCTGGTCTTCGTGGTGGTCACCGCTTTGTCTGGCTACGGCAAGATCAAGCTCGGTGCCGACCACGACGAGCCCGAATTCAGTTATCTGTCCTGGGCCGGCATGCTGTTCGCCGCCGGCATCAGCATCACGCTGTTTTTCTTCTGCGTGTCCGAGCCGCTGACCCATATGGTGCAGCCGCCCCAGGGCGAGGCCGGTACCGCCGAGGCGGCGCGCCAGGCCATGCAGATCCTGTTCTTGCACTGGGGGCTGCACGGCTGGGGCGTTTTCGCGTTCGTCGGCATGGCCCTGGCGTACTTCGCCTATCGGCACAATTTGCCGCTGGCCCTGCGCTCGGCGCTGTACCCGCTGATCGGCAAGCGCATCAACGGCCCCATCGGCTACGCCGTGGACGGCTTCGGCATTATCGCCACGGTGTTCGGCCTTGGCGCGGACATGGGCTTTGGTGTGCTGCACCTCAATTCCGGGCTCGACTACCTGTTCGGCATCGCCCACACCCAGTGGATTCAGGTCGGCCTGATCGTGCTGATGATGGGCGCGGCGATCATTGTGGCGGTGGCCGGTGTCGACAAGGGCGTGCGGGTCATGTCCGACATCAACATGCTGCTGGCCTGCGCATTGTTGCTGTTCGTGCTGTTTGCCGGACCCACCCAGCATCTGCTCAACACCTTGATCCAGAACATCGGCGATTACCTCGGCGCCCTGCCGATGAAGAGCTTCGACCTGTACGCCTACAACGAACCTAGCGACTGGCTGGGCGGCTGGACGGTGTTTTACTGGGCCTGGTGGATCGCGTGGTCGCCGTTCGTGGGGTTGTTCATCGCACGGATTTCCCGTGGGCGCACCATCCGTGAATTCGTGTTTGGCGTGCTGCTGATTCCCCTGGGTTTCACCCTGGCGTGGATGTCGATCTTCGGCAACAGCGCCATCGACCAAGTGCTGAACCACGGCATGAGTGCCCTGGGCATGTCCGCCCTGGAAAACCCATCGATGAGCCTTTACCTGCTGCTGGAAACCTACCCCTGGAGCAAGACCGTCATCGCCGTCACGGTGTTCATCAGCTTCGTGTTCTTCGTCACGTCCGCCGACTCCGGCACCGTGGTGCTGTCGACGTTGTCGGCCAAGGGCGGCAACCCTGATGAGGACGGGCCGAAATGGCTGCGGGTGTTCTGGGGCGCGATGACGGCCCTGGTGACCAGCGCGTTGCTGTTCTCCGGCAGCATCGATGCCTTGAAGTCGGCGGTGGTGCTGACGTCCTTGCCGTTCTCATTGATTCTACTGCTGATGATGTGGGGCCTGCACAAGGCGTTCTACCTGGAGTCGCAGAAGCAGATCGCGCAACTGCACTCCCTGGCGCCGGTGTCGGGTTCACGTCGGGGCACGGGCGGCTGGCGCCAACGCTTGAGCCAGGCGGTGCATTTTCCGTCCCGTGATGAGGTGTACCGTTTCCTCGACACCACGGTGCGCCCGGCCATTGAAGAAGTGACGGCGGTGTTCGTCGAAAAGGGCCTGACGGTGGTGACCCAGCCCGATCCGGCCAACGACAGCGTCAGCCTGGAGATCGGTCACGGCGAGCAGCATCCGTTCATCTATCAGGTGCAGATGCGCGGCTACTTCACGCCGTCCTTCGCCCGCGGCGGCATGGGCTCGAAGGAACTCAACAACCGTCGTTACTACCGTGCCGAGGTGCACCTGAGCGAAGGCAGCCAGGATTACGATCTGGTGGGCTATACCAAGGAGCAAGTCATCAACGACATCCTCGACCAGTACGAGCGGCACCTGCAGTTCCTGCATTTGGTGCGCTGATCGAGGCGCTAGGCCTTCCATCGTCACTGGTCTCATCGCGAGCAAGCTCGCTCCCACAGGGGTAAGTGGTTCCCTCCTGTAAGGTTAGTGATTTCCTTGTGGGAGCGAGCTTGCTCCGGGCGGCGATCCGACGATAGCGGTTTGGGAGGCAATGGAGCGCAACGCCTCAGACGAGTCCACCATTGGTCCGCAGGATCTGCCCGTTCACCCATCCTGCGGCCGGGCTCACCAGGAACGCGATGATGCTGGCAATGTCTTGCGGCTGGCCGAGGCGTTCCAGGGGCGGCATCTTGGCGTAGTGCTGCACCTGCTCCTCACTCTTGCCGTGCATGAACAGTTCGGTCGCGACGGGGCCGGGGGCCACGGCATTGACCGTGATCTGCCGACCGCGCAGTTCCTTGGCGAACACCTGGGTCAGGGATTCCACTGCGGCCTTGCTGGCGATGTACACCGAATAGCCGGGCAGGTTCAGGCCCACGGTGCTGCTGGAAAAATTCACGATTCGACCACCGTCATTCAAACGGGTCGCGGCCTCGCGCAGGGTATTGAAGGTGCCACGGGTGTTGATGGCGAACGTCTGGTCGAACAGCTCGTCGCTGTGCTGCGCCAGGGGCATCACCTGGAGGATGCCAGCGTTGTTGATCAACACGTCGACCTTACCCAGTTGCGCTTCGGTTTCATCGAACATCCGGCGAACATCGGCGGCAGAGGACACGTCTGCCTTCACCGCTATGGCTTGGTGGCCGGCCTGGCGCAGTTGCACCACCAACTTGGACGCCTCGCTGGCGCTGTTGGCGTAGTTGATGACGACGGCGAAACCCTCGCTGGCCAGTTGCTTGGCGATTTCGGCGCCGATGCCGCGGGAAGCACCGGTGATAATGGCAACTTTGGACGTTTGAGTCGGCATGCTTGAGTCCTCTTGAAGTGGGTGAGGCCAGGTTCACATGTTTACTCTCGGCGATAAATGCCCGAAAGTTGCCTTGACTGTTCAACAATCACTAACAATAAAGGCGCCGGATTCAGATGGATCAAGTCAGAGCGATGAAGGTGTTCGTGCGCATCTACGAGCGAAGCAGCTTCACCCTGGCCGCTGAGGACTTGAACATGCCACGGGCCACGCTGACCCACACCCTCAATCAATTCGAAGCCTGGCTGGGCGTTCGCTTGTTGGAGCGCAGCACTCGCAAGGTGCGCCCGACCCTCGATGGCGAAGCCTATTACCCACGCTGCGTGCAATTGCTGGCGGAACTTGAAGAAGCCGAACTGGCGTTTCGCGGCGTGGCGCCCAAAGGCAAGTTGAGGGTGGACTTGCACGGAACCCAGGCACGGTATTTCGTGATTCCGGCGTTGCCGCAATTCATGGCCCGTTATCCCGAAATAGAACTGTTCATCAGCGAGGCCGATCGTTTTGTCGATCTTATCGCCGAAGGCGTCGATTGCGTGCTGCGCTCCGGTGAGCTGGCGGATTCGTCATTGATCGGTCGGCGTGTTGCCAATCTTCGGCAGATTACCTGTGCCAGTCCCGGTTACCTGCGCCAGTACGGCGAGCCGAAGTGCCTCGATGACTTGAAACATCACAAGGCGGTGAATTACGTCTCGCGGACCACCGCCAAACTGTATCCGTTTGAGTTCATGGTCGATGGCGAACTCAAGGAGGTGCCGATCGGGGGCTCGCTGTCGGTGTCCGGCGCCGAAATCTATGCCGCCTCGGCCATCGCCGGCCTGGGCCTGATCCAATGCCCGCATTACCGGATGCAAGAGCCGATCCGGCAGGGCCTGATGCAGGAAGTCCTCACCGCCACCCCACCACCGTCCATGCCGGTGTCGGTGCTCTATCCGCATAACCGGCTCATGTCGCCGCGGGTTCGTGTATTCGTGGATTGGGTGGCGGAGGTGTTTGCACAGGCGCGATGACCGAGTGGTGATGGCGGTGCATTGGCTGGAGAGTTGAGCTAAAATTTTTTCAGGGTGTGTATTGTGTGTATCGAAATCATCTTTCGCAGCTAGAGTTTTCCGGCAGAGCTGTCGAATAAGGCAAAGGTGATGCGAAGTCGGGAAATGATCAGGAAGATCGAAGAGGATGGTTGGTATCTAGTGGCAATCAAGGGTAGCCATCACCAGTACAAACACGCCTTCAAGGCTGGGAGGGTGACGATCAAACACCCTGACGCCGATCTGCCCAGAGGCACGATCAATAGCATATTGAAACAGGCGGGCCTGAAATGAAGCCCATGACCGATTACGAAATCCCCGATGGGGATGCATTGTTATCAGACCGGTTGCTGCGGTTGCCGGATCTGGAGGAAGGATTCGCCCACATGAAATTTCCGGTCGTTCTGCACAAGGATGCCGATTCCGAATACGGAGTGACGGTCCCGGATGTACCGGGTTGTTTCTCCGCCGGCAGTACCGTGAGCCAGGCATTCGAAAATGTGAAAGAAGCGCTCTCGTTGCACTATGAAGGCTTGATAGCCGACGGCGAGCCGCTGCCGCAGATCCATGAAATTGACGATCATCTCGACGATCCGCAATACGCCGGTGGGATATGGGGGGTGGTTGAGTTTGATGTCACGCCCTATTTCGGGAAATCAGTGCGGTTCAACGCCACGCTGCCCGAGCAATTGCTTGAGCGCATCGACCAAACCGTGCGACGGGATCAGCGTTATAGCTCGCGTTCGGGTTTCCTGGCAGCGGCGGCCTTGCGCGAACTTTCAGCCTGACCGATGCGTCTGTGAAGTGTTAGCTTCTGCCACCAGCGTCCGAACAGAGAGCCTTTCGATGACCTACACCGCTGCGCAAAACCGCTACGAGTCCATTCCTTATCGCCGCGTCGGTCGCAGCGGGCTGGTGCTGCCGGCGCTGTCGCTGGGGTTGTGGCACAACTTTGGCGACAGCACGCCCATCGATACCCAGCGCGCCTTGCTGCGTACGGCGTTTGACCTGGGCATCAACCACTTCGACCTGGCAAACAACTACGGCCCTCCCTACGGCAGCGCCGAGATCAATTTCGGCCGGTTGCTGCGCGAAGATTTTAAGCAGTACCGCGATGAGTTGATCATCTCCAGCAAGGCCGGTTGGGACATGTGGCCGGGTCCTTACGGCCAGGGCGGTGGCTCGCGCAAATACGTGCTCGCCAGCCTCGACCAAAGCCTGCAACGCCTGGGGCTGGACTATGTGGATATCTTTTATTCCCACCGCTTCGACCCCGACACCCCACTGGAAGAAACCGCCAGCGCACTGGCCACTGCCGTACAGCAGGGCAAGGCGCTGTACATCGGCATTTCCTCGTATTCCGGGGTGAAGACCCGGGAAATGGCGGCGCTGCTCAAAGAATGGAAAGTCCCGCTGCTGATTCACCAGCCGGCCTACAACCTGCTCAACCGCTGGGTGGAGAAAGACCTGCTGGACGCCACCGACGAACTGGGTACCGGTGTGATCGCTTTTACGCCACTGGCCCAGGGCCTGTTGACCGACAAGTACCTCAAGGGTATTCCGGCCGATGCGCGGGTGAACCGTCCGGGCGGCGGCTCGTTGCAGGCTTCGCACCTGTCGGAGGAAAACATCGCCCATGTACGCGCCCTCAATGAGATCGCCCAGCGGCGCGGCCAGAGCCTGGCGCAAATGGCCCTGGCCTGGACCCTGCGCGATCCCCGCGTGACCAGCGCGCTGATCGGCGCCAGCCGGCCGGAGCAGATTATCGAGAACGTCGGGGCGTTGAAGAACCTGAGCTTCAGCGCTGAAGAACTGGCGCAGATCGATCGGTTTGCCTTGGAGGGCGGGATCAATCTTTGGGAGAAGCCTTCGTCGGCTGAGTAACACCGAACACCCTGTGGCGAGGGAGCTTGCTCCCGCTGGGTCTATAGGAGCTGTCGAGCGAAGCGAGGCTGCGATCTTTCCCCTGACGCTTGAGTCCCAAGCGAAAGATCAAAAAATCGTCCGAACGCGGCCCGAGCCTTCGGCAGCTCCTACGGCGCAGTCGAGCGGGAGCAAGCTCCCTCGCCACGGCGATATGCGTACCCCGGAAAACCATTTAAGCAAGACACTCACCTGAAAAACGGCACATCCCCCAACACCGTCGCCCGATGCATCACCCGGCGGGCGGGGCGGTAGTCATCGACGGCAAAGTGCTGGGTGACGCGGTTGTCCCAGAACGCTACGTCGTTGACCTGCCAGCGCCAGCGAAGGGTGAACTCCGGGCGGGTGGCGTGGGCGAAGAGCAGTTTCAGGATCACCTCGCTTTCGGTTTCCGACAGCTCGTTGATCCGTGTCGTGAAGCCTTCATTGACGAACAGCGACCGTCGTCCGCTCACCGGATGAGTGCGGATCACCGGATGGGACAGTGGTGGGTTTTTCCGCCGTGCGGCTTCCCAGCGCGCCAGGTCTTCGGCGGTGTTGCCAAACCGTTCCAATGGAAAGGACCGGGTGAAATCGTGGGTCGCTGTGAGGCCTTCCAGCAAGCGTTTCAAAGGGGCTGACAGCGCTTCGTAGGCCGCGATGCCGCTGGCCCACAACGTGTCGCCGCCAAACGCCGGCAGTAGCTTGGCGCTGAGCACCGCGCCCATGGCCGGCGTCGGTAAAAAAGTCACGTCGGTGTGCCACACGGCGTTGTCGCGGACATCGGTGACGGCGGTGTCGAGCACCAATACTTCGGGCTGCTCCGGTACGTTGGGGTAGATCGGGTGAATGTGCAGGTCGCCAAAATACGCGGCGAAACGCGCTTGTTGCGTCGGCTCGATCGGCTGGTCGCGAAAGAACACCACCTGATGCTTGAGCAAGGCCTGCTCTATGGCCTCGCGATGTTCCGGGCTCAGCGGCTGGCTGATATCGATCCCACTGATCTGCGCGCCGAGGGCTGTGCTCAAGGGAGTAATGGTCGGGCGGTTCATCGTCGTGTTCTCGGATTGGGGCGCCAAATGGTCGGCGTGGTCATTGGCTATCAATGGGCCTGGCCGTGCCATGGCACCAGTTTGCGTTGCAGGGCGCGCAGGCCCATTTCCATGGCGAAGGCGATCAGTGCGATCACCAGGATCCCCAGTACCACCACGTCGGTGACCAGGAACTGCGCCGCTGACTGCACCATGAACCCCAGGCCGCTGGTGGCGGCGATCAGCTCGGCGGCCACCAGCGTCGACCAACCCACACCCAGGCCAATGCGAATGCCGGTGAGAATGTCCGGCAGGGCACTGGGCACGATCACATGGCGAATCAACTGGGCCCGCGTGGCGCCCAACGATTGCGCCGCGCGTAGCTTGGCCCGGTCGACGGTGCGCACACCGGTGGCGGTGGCAATGGCAATCGGGGCGAAGATCGCCAGGTAGATCAACAGCACCTTCGACAACTCGCCGATGCCGCACCAGATCACGATCAACGGCAAGTACGCCAACGGCGGAATCGGCCGGTAGAACTCGATCAACGGGTCGAGCACGCCGCGAGCGATGCGGTTGGCACCAATGGCGATGCCCACCGGCACCGCCGTCAGCACCGCGAACAACAGGCCCAGGCCGATGCGTTCAAGGCTGGCGGCCAGGTGCTGCCAGAGGGTCGAGTCCATGTAGCCGCTGGTCGCCAGCAGCCAACCTTTTTGCAGTACGGCAGACGGCGAGGGCAGGAACAGCGGTTCGATCAGGCCGCTGGCGGTGACGGCCCACCAGGCCGCCAGCAGTGCGATCAAGGTCAAGCCGCTGATCCAGCGCGTACTCAGGCTGGGCCTCAAGCCGCCGGCCGGGCGCTTGCTTGTCGTTTCACTGACGACGGCTGGAATTTCGTAGCTGCTCATGCGCGCTCCTGTGGCCGAGTGGCGCTGCGTTGGGAGAACACCTTGGCGAGCACATGCTCGCGGGTTTCGATAAAGCGCGGGTCGGACTTGATCGACCGCGCCGACTCCCCGGCCCCGTAGCGCTGGCCGAAATCCAGGCTCAGGCGCTCGACGATCTGCCCAGGGTTTGGTGCCAACAGAATCAAGTCAGTGGCGAGGAACACGGCTTCTTCAATGTCATGGGTGATCAGGAACACCGGCTTGGCGGTGCGCTGCCAGACCTGCAGCAACAGTTCCTGCATCTGCTCGCGGGTGAAGGCGTCCAGCGCCCCGAAAGGTTCGTCCATCAACAGCACGCGCGGGTCGGCCGCCAGTGCCCGGGCCAGGCCGACGCGTTGCTTCTGGCCGCCGGAGAGCTGCCAGACACGGCGTTGCTCGAAACCGGCCAGGTCCACCAGGGCAAGCATTTCCCGGGCCCGGGCTTCGCGCTTTTGCTTGCGGACCCCAGCCAGTTCCAGGCCGAACCCGACGTTTGCCAGCACGTCCTGCCAAGGCAGCAGTGCATCGTCCTGGAACACCACGCCGCGCTCGGCGCTCGGGCCCTTGACCGGCGTGCCGTCGAGGGTGATCTGCCCGTCGCTGGGCTCGACGAACCCGGCAATCAGGTTCAACAGCGATGTCTTGCCACTGCCGGACGGGCCGAGGGCCACCAGCAATTGCTGGGGCCCCAGGGTCAGTGAAATATCCGCCAGCACAGGTTCCGCCGCGCCGGGGTACTGTGCGCTGATGCGCTCCAGCTGTAGCAAGGCCATCGCGTGTCTCCCTTTTTTCGCTCAACGAGTGATGTATTTGGCGCTGACGTAAGGCGCGTAGTCCGGCAGCACGGCTTCGACCTTGCCTTGCTCCTTGAGGAACGCTGCGGTGTCGGTGATGGCTTGGGTGGTCGGTGCGCCGAGGCTCACGACCTGATCGGCCGCCAGGGGAAAGACGTTGCCTTGCAGCAACAGCGGGATATCGCTGGCCTTGGCGCCAGAGAGCTTCACCAGTTTGTCGACGTTGGACGTATCGGCCAGCCAGGCTTGTGGGTCCTTGCGGTATTGGGCGTAGGCATCCAGGGTCACTTTGGCGAACGCTGTGACAATTTCAGGATGTTTCTGGGCGAAGTCCTTGCGCACGATCCAGGCGTCGAAGGTCGGGGCGCCGAACTTGGCCAGTTCCGCCGAGGTGATCAGGACCTTGCCGTTTTCCTTGGCCACGCCCAGGGCCGGGTCCCAGACGTAGGTGGCATCGATGTCTCCGCGCTTCCAGGCGGCGATGATGGCCGGTGGCGCCAGGTTGAGTACGGTGACTTTCGACGGGTCGATGTTCCAGTGCTTCAACGCGGCGAGCAGGCTGTAGTGCCCGGTGGACACGAATGGCACGGCGATCTTCTTGCCGATCAGGTCTTGTGGGGAGTGGATGCCTGAACCGTCACGAACCACCAAGGCTTCGGCGGCGCCGATCTGGGTGGCGATGAGGAAGGTTTCCACCGGGACCTTGCGGGTGATGGCCGCCGTCAACGGGCTGGAACCGAGGTAGCCGATCTGCACGTCGCCCGAGGCGATGGCGGTGATGACATCGGCGCCGTTGTCGAACTTGCGCCAGTCGATCTTGGTTTGGGTGGCCTTTTCATAGGCGCCATCGGCCTGGGCGACTTTGGCCGGGTCGACGGTGGTCTGGTAAGCGACGGTTAGGTCGGCCGCCTGGACAAAAAGACTCGTTGCAGCCAGGGAGGCGGCCGCGAGAAGGCGAAGGGGGAAACTCAAAGACATGGGAAAGCTCCTCAACAGGCCGCCGGATGTTCGGCGTTGGAGGAGACTAAATGATCTAAGAATTGGAAAATAAATAACTTTTTCGAATGAGCTTATTTTCGAAAAAATCTATAAAGCTCGACTGAGAACCCTTGTGGCGAGGGAGCTTGCTCCCGCTCGGCTTGTAGGAGCTGTCGAGCGAAGCGAGGCTGCGATCTTTCCGCTGCTACTTGAGTCTCAAGGGAAAGATCAAAAGATCAAAAGATCGCAGCCTTCGGCAGCTCCTACAGCGCAGCCGAGCGGGAGCAAGTTCCCTCGCCACAAAAAGCGTTATCGCACGCAGGGATTCAGTTACTGATCGCCAGGATGCTCGCCTGATACGAACCCACGAACACGTCGAAATCCCCGACCTCGTTCTGCTCCAGATCGGCCTGTTGGACCAGTGATTCCCGGGCGGTTTCTTCGAATGCAGCCTGTTCTTGGGCAGGCAAAGGTTCGGCGCGGAAGAACTCGGCGTGAGCCTTGCTTTGGCGCAGGGAGAACTGGGCGAAGCTTTCCTGATGTTCGGCCATGGCGGCCAGCACCTGGGCGGAGGGCGTCAGGGACGGGTCGCGGACTTTCGCCAATTGCGCGTCCAGCGCCTGGCGGTGGGCATCGCCACCTTGGCTCTGGTCGAGCAGCGAGGCCAACGGTGCGATTTTTTCCAGCAATTCGACGGCCCAGGCCTGCATGTCCACCGATTGACCCTGGCGCTGCAATTGCAGGCCAGGCTTGCGGCCTTCCTTGACCACGGTCAGGAAGTTGCTCGTGGCGTTGCCGCATTCGTTGTTTTCCAGCTGCGGGCTGTCATTGAGGCCGCAATACAGCAGGAACGCATCGAGGAATCGCGACTCGGTGAGGTCGATGCCCATTGGCAGGAACGGGTTGATGTCCAGGCAACGCACTTCGACGTACTGGATACCCCGGGCCATCAAGGCCTGGATCGGCCGCTCGCCGGTGTAGGTTACGCGCTTGGGGCGGATGTTGGAGTAGTACTCGTTTTCGATCTGCAGGATGTTGGTGTTGAGCTGCACCCACTCGCCGTTCTGGTGAGTGCCGACTTCGACGTACGGCGCATAAGGTGTCGCCACCGCTTTGCGCAGGCTGTCGGTGTAGCTGGCCAGGTTGTTGTAGCAAGGCGTGAGGCCGGCCTGGGCGTTGCTCTGGTAACCCAGGTCGCTCATGCGCAGGCTGGTGGCGTAGGGCAGGTACAGGGTGTCCGGGTCCAGTTGTTCCAACTGGTGCGCGCGACCCCGCAGGAAACCGGCGTCCAGGGCCGGCGAGGCACCGAACAGGTACATCAGCAACCAGCTGTAGCGGCGGAAATTGCGGATCAGCGCGATGTAGGCCGACGACTGGAAATCACGGTCGCTGGTCTCGACGCCTTCGGCCTGCCGAAGCAGGGGCCAGAGTTTTTCCGGCAGGGAAAAGTTGTAGTGGATCCCGGCAATGCATTGCATGGTCTTGCCGTAGCGCAGGGCCAGGCCCTTGCGATAGACGTACTTGAGACGACCGATGTTCGAGGTGCCGTAATACGCGATCGGGATGTCCTCCTCCGCCGGCAGTGGGCACGGCATTGAAGGGCTCCACAGGTACTCGTCGCCGAGTTTGCTGTAGGCAAACCGGTGGATCTTGTCGAGGCTGCGCAGGGTATCGGCCGGGTTGGCCAGGGCTGGCGTGATGAACTCCAACAGCGACTCGGAATAGTCGGTAGTGATCTGTTCGTTGGTCAACGCCGAACCCAGGGCCTTGGGATGCGCGGTCTGCGCCAGGTGCCCATCGCCAGTGACGCGCAGGCATTCGCGCTCGATGCCGTGCAGGCACTGCTCGAGCAGGGAGAGGTTGGCGCGCTCGCCGAGCAGGGCCAGGCGGCGGTTTAAAAGGTCGCTCAAGTTGAATTCCTTCACGCGTCAGTCGCCCCAATATGGGGGTGGGCAAGACGGTCTACAAGGGTGAAGTTAAAACTGGCGTTTTCGCCTGGTTTTTGTGCGGCCTAAGGCTGATCGCCGTCCCCCCCTGTGGGAGCGAGCTTGCTCGCGATAGCGGTGGATCAGCAGCGTTGATGCTGACTGACCATCCGCTATCGCGAGCAAGCTCGCTCCCACAGGAAAGCTCGACACCGCATTCATGGCATCGAAATTACCCCAAATCGATGACAGGGAGCTATAGGACAGCGAACGTGCCTTGCGCTTTTGCGACCAGTTTGTCGCCTTGCATCACCTCGGCTTCGACCACCAGCGTGCGCCGGCCGGGGTGGATGACCCGGGCGGTGCACAACACGTCGCCGTCGGACACGGCGCGAATGTAGTTGATCTTGCATTCGATGGTCGCGCTCTGCTGGTCAAAGCCATGGACACTGGAGCAGGCCAGTCCCATGGCGATGTCCACCAGGCTGAACAGCGCGCCGCCGTGCAGCTTGCCGCCGCGATTGCGCAGCGGCGGCTCAAGGCTCAGGGCGACTTGCGCCACCCCGTCTCCAAGGCTGTGCAGACGGCAGCCGAGCAGCTTGAAGAACGCGCTCTCCACCAACCCGGCTGGCACCTCCATCAGCGTTTCTTCAACTGCTTGGCGTTGGCGAACAACGAAGCCATGGCGTTGTTGGACGGAGCTGCGGTGGCGGTTTCCTTGCGCGGCGCGGTGTTTTGCGACTGGCGTGGCGTCGAGCCAGGACGCGCACCACGGGCACCGTCGACTTTCTCGCCCGGCGTGTCGCTCATGCGCATCGACAGGCCGACGCGTTTACGCGGGATGTCGACTTCCATGACCTTCACTTTCACCACATCACCGGCCTTCACCGCTTCGCGCGGGTCCTTGATGAACTTCTCGGACAAGGCCGAGATATGTACCAGACCGTCCTGGTGCACGCCGATGTCGACGAAGGCACCGAAGTTGGTGACGTTGGTCACCACGCCTTCGAGGATCATGCCCGGCTGCAGGTCCTTGAGGTCTTCGACGCCGTCCTGGAACTCGGCGGTCTTGAACTCGGGGCGCGGATCCCGGCCCGGTTTCTCCAGTTCCTGGAGGATGTCGGTGACGGTGGGCAGGCCAAAGGTTTCGTCGGTGAATTTCTTCGGATCCAGGCGCTTGAGGAACCCGGCGTCACCGATCAGCGAACGGATGTCGCGGTCGGTCTGGGCGGCGATGCGTTGCACCAGCGGGTAGGCTTCAGGGTGGACAGCGGAGGAGTCCAGCGGGTTATCGCCGTTCATCACCCGCAGGAAGCCGGCGGCCTGTTCGAAGGTCTTTTCACCCAGGCGCGGGACTTTCTTCAACGCGGCGCGGGTCTTGAACGCGCCGTGTTCGTCACGGTGGGTGACGATGTTCTGCGCCAGGGTGGCGTTCAGGCCGGAGATACGCGCCAACAGCGCCACCGAAGCGGTGTTCACGTCCACGCCCACGGCGTTCACGCAATCCTCCACCACCGCGTCCAGGCCGCGGGCCAGTTTCAGTTGGGAAACGTCGTGCTGGTACTGGCCGACACCGATGGATTTCGGGTCGATCTTGACCAGTTCCGCCAGTGGATCCTGCAGGCGACGGGCGATGGACACCGCGCCACGGATCGATACGTCCAGGTCCGGGAATTCCTTGGAGGCCAGTTCCGACGCCGAGTAAACCGAAGCGCCGGCCTCGGAGACCATGACCTTGGTCATCTTCATGGCTGGGTATTTCTTGATCAGCTCGGCGGCCAGCTTGTCGGTCTCGCGGCTGGCGGTGCCGTTGCCGATGGCGATCAGGTCCACCGAATGCTTGGCGCACAGGGCGGCGAGCACGGCGAGGGTCTGGTCCCACTTGTTGTGTGGCACGTGCGGATAGACCGTGGCGTGGTCCAGCAGTTTGCCGGTGGAATCCACCACGGCCACCTTGCAACCGGTGCGCAGGCCCGGGTCCAGGCCCAGGGTGGCGCGCGGGCCGGCCGGTGCGGCCAGCAGCAGGTCATGCAGGTTGTGGGCGAACACGTTGATCGCCTCGGTCTCGGCGTTATCGCGCAACTCGCCCAGCAGGTCGGTTTCCAGGTGGGTGTAGAGCTTGACCTTCCAGGTCCAGCGCACCACCTCGGCCAGCCATTTGTCGGCGGCGCGATTCTGGTTCTGGATGCCGAACTGCTGGCCGATCATGCCTTCGCACGGGTGCATGGTGCCGGGCAATTCTTCACCGACTTTCAGTGCGGAGCTGAGGATGCCTTCGTTGCGACCACGGAAAATCGCCAGGGCGCGGTGGGACGGCATGCTCTTGAGCGGTTCGTCGTGTTCGAAGTAGTCGCGAAACTTCGCGCCTTCCTCTTCCTTGCCGGCGATCACGCGGGCGCTGAGGGTGGCTTCCTGCTTGAGGTAGCTACGCAGTTTTTCCAGCAGGTTGGCGTCTTCGGCGAAACGCTCCATGAGGATGTACTTGGCGCCTTCCAGCGCCGCTTTCACGTCCGCCACGCCTTTGTCGGCATCGACGAAACGCGCGGCTTCGGCTTCCGGGGCCAGGGTAGGGTCGTTGAACAGGCCGTCGGCCAGCTCGCCGAGGCCGGCTTCCAGGGCGATCTGGCCCTTGGTGCGGCGCTTTTGCTTGTAGGGCAGGTACAAGTCTTCGAGGCGGGTCTTGGTGTCTGCCAGCTTGATGTCGCGCTCAAGTTGCGGGGTCAGCTTGCCCTGCTCCTGGATGCTGGCCAGGATGCTGATGCGCCGTTCGTCGAGTTCTCGCAGGTAGCGCAGGCGTTCTTCCAGATGCCGCAATTGGGTGTCATCGAGGCTGCCGGTCACTTCTTTCCGGTAACGGGCGATGAAAGGCACCGTGGAGCCTTCATCGAGTAGCGCGACGGCCGCTTCGACCTGTTGTGGGCGTACACCGAGTTCCTCGGCGATGCGGCTGTTGATGCTGTCCATAAAACCACCTGACAAATTGTGAAATCAGGCTCGCCACCGCAGAAGCAGGGCTCGGCGAGACTGGTTGAGCGGCCTGGCATGCGCCGCTGCCTGGGTCAAAAGGCTGCCTGTTGACCCGCGAAATTCAAAAAGTGCTGCCTGGCCAAGGGGAAAAAAATGGCACGCCGGGTCACGATCCGGCATTCCCTGGCACAAAAGGCCGCGCATTATAACCAGCGTTCTGTCCTGAGGGGGGGACATGGTCTGTAGGCTTGATACCCGGATTTGTGGTGATAGAGGAAAAATCTGCTAACAATGCACACGGTGCGTATAACGGCAGCTAGGCCATAATGCGCGCCGAGATCAAAGGAGCTTCCTATGAGCAGCACTGCACAAACTGCTGAAGGCGAAAAAATTCTTATTGTTGACGACGATCCGGGGCTGAGCAGCTTGCTGGAACGCTTTTTCGTCAGCAAGGGCTACCGCGCCCGTACCGTACCGAACACCGAGCAAATGGATCGACTGCTGGCCCGTGAGGTTTTCAACCTGGTGGTGCTCGACCTGATGCTGCCCGGTGAAGACGGCCTGACAGCCTGCCGCCGCCTGCGCGGCGCCAACAACCAGATCCCGATCATCATGCTCACCGCCAAGGGCGACGAGCTGAGCCGTATCAAGGGCCTTGAACTGGGCGCCGACGATTACCTGGCCAAGCCGTTCAACCCCGACGAGCTGATGGCCCGCGTCAAGGCGGTGCTGCGTCGCCAGTCGGCGCCGGTACCTGGCGCGCCAGGCAGCGAAGATGAAAGCGTGACCTTCGGCGATTATGAGCTGTCCCTGGCCACTCGTGAGCTCAAGCGCGGTGATGAGGTCCATATGCTCACCACCGGCGAGTTCGCGGTGCTCAAGGCGCTGGTGATGAACGCCCGCCAGCCGCTGACCCGGGACAAACTGATGAACCTGGCCCGTGGTCGTGAATGGGATGCGCTGGAGCGCTCCATTGACGTGCAGATTTCCCGTCTGCGCCGGATGATCGAACCTGATCCTTCCAAGCCGCGGTACATCCAGACCGTCTGGGGCGTGGGTTATGTGTTCGTGCCGGATGGCGCCGCCAGCAAGTGATCGGCGATTTGTAGGAGCGGGTGGCCTGGCCGGTTGAAATGTCTTCTTCCAGGCGACTCGCGGTCTGTCATTGTGCGAGCATCGCTCGCTCCTGCAAGTGTGTAGCGGTTATTCATGAAAACCCCCGTTTGGTTCCCCCAGAGTTTCTTCTCCCGCACCCTCTGGCTGGTGCTGATCGTCGTGCTCTTCTCCAAGGCACTGACGCTGGTGTACCTGCTGATGAACGAAGACGTTCTCGTGGACCGGCAATACAGCCATGGTGTTGCCTTGACCCTGCGGGCCTATTGGGCGGCGGACGAAACCAACCGGGCGAAAATTGCCGAGGCGGCGACGCTGATCCGCGTTGTCGGTGCCGGCGTGCCGGAGGGCGAGCAGCACTGGCCCTACAGCGAGATCTATCAACGCCAGATGCAGGCCGAACTGGGCGCCGATACCGAGGTGCGATTGCGCATGCATTCGCCGCCGGCGCTGTGGGTGCGAGCCCCGAGCCTGGGGGATGGCTGGCTGAAGGTGCCGTTGTACCCGCATCCGCTGCGCGGCCAGAAAATCTGGAACGTACTCGGCTGGTTCCTGGCCATCGGCCTGCTGTCGACGGCATCGGCGTGGATCTTCGTCAGCCAGCTCAACCAACCTTTGAAACGCCTGGTCTACGCCGCCCGCCAACTGGGCCAGGGGCGCAGCGTGCGGCTGCCCATCAGCGATACGCCCAGCGAAATGACCGAGGTCTACCGTGCCTTCAACCAGATGGCCGAGGATGTCGAACAGGCCGGGCGCGAGCGTGAGTTGATGCTCGCTGGTGTCTCCCATGACCTGCGCACGCCGCTGACCCGGCTGCGGTTGTCGCTGGAGTTGATGGGTGAGCACACCGACCTGACCGACGAGATGGTCCGCGACATCGAGGACATGGACGCGATTCTCGACCAGTTCCTGGCGTTCATTCGCGACGGTCGTGACGAGTCGGTGGAAGAGGTGGACCTCAGTGAATTGGTGCGGGAGGTGGCCGCGCCCTATAACCAGAACGATGAGAAATTGCACCTGCGCCTGGAGCCGATCCAACCGTTTCCGTTGCGCCGCGTGTCGATGAAGCGCTTGCTGAACAACCTGATCGGCAATGCGCTGAACCACGCAGGCACCGGTGTCGAAGTCGCGGCCTATGTCTCCGGTGACACCAGCGCGCCTTATGTGGTGCTGAGCGTCATGGACCGTGGCGCCGGCATCGATCCCTCTGAGCTGGAAGCCATTTTCAATCCGTTCACTCGCGGTGATCGCGCTCGGGGTGGGAAGGGCACGGGGCTGGGCCTGGCCATCGTCAAGCGCATTGCCTCGATGCACGGCGGCAATGTCGAGCTGCGTAACCGTGTCGGTGGTGGGCTGGAAGCTCGGGTGCGCTTGCCGTTGGGCTTGATGCTGCCTCGGGATGCGGTGTAGCGGCTTTTCTCAAGTAAGACAGAGAACCTGTGGGAGCGAGCCCTGTGGGAGCCGAGCTTGCTCGCGATGAACGATAACAGGGTCTTCCAGTAGACCGAGGCGCCTTCATCGCGAGCAAGCTCGGCTCCCACAAAGGCTCTCTCCCAAAGGGTTTTGTGTTGAGTCAGCCCTTACCCTTGGTTCGGGTCATGTTCGGCCCGCCATTCTTTTCCAAATGCTCGATGATGATCCCGGCCACGTTCTTGCTCGTGGTGGTCTCGATCCCTTCCAGGCCTGGCGAGGAGTTGACCTCCATCACCAGCGGTCCGTGGTTGGAGCGCAGGATGTCCACGCCCGCCACGGCCAGGCCCATGACTTTCGCGGCCCGCAGGGCGGTCATGCGTTCTTCCGGGGTGATCTTGATCAGGCTGGCACTGCCGCCGCGATGCAGGTTGGAGCGGAACTCTCCGGGCTTGGCCTGGCGTTTCATCGAGGCAATCACCTTGTCGCCGACCACGAAGCAGCGAATGTCCGCGCCACCGGCTTCCTTGATGTACTCCTGGACCATGATGTTCTGCTTCAGGCCCATGAACGCCTCGATCACCGATTCCGCCGCCGTCGCGGTTTCACACAGGACCACGCCGATGCCCTGGGTGCCTTCCAGCACCTTGATCACCAGCGGTGCGCCGTTGACCATCGCAATCAGGTCGGGAATGTCGTCGGGGGAGTGGGCAAAACCGGTGACCGGCAGGCCAATTCCGCGCCGTGACAGCAACTGCAGCGAGCGCAGCTTGTCCCGGGAGCGGGCGATGGCCACCGACTCGTTGAGGGGAAACACCCCCATCATTTCGAACTGACGCAACACGGCGCAGCCATAGAACGTCACCGATGCGCCGATGCGCGGGATCACCGCGTCGAACCCTTCCAGCGGTTTGCCACGGTAATGGATCTGCGGCTTGTGGCTGGCGATGTTCATGTAGGCGCGCAGGGTATCGATCACCACCATTTCATGGCCTCGTTCGGTCCCGGCTTCAACCAGGCGACGAGTGGAATACAGACGCGGATTACGCGACAGCACAGCGATCTTCATGCAACACCTGTGGCAGAGGTAGTGGACACCGGGAATGCCGGCTTGTCTTGAACGTATTTGATACCCGGATTGACCACCAGTTGGCCGTCGATCAAGGCTTTGGAACCCAGTAACAGGCGGTATCGCATGGACTTGCGGCAGGCAAGGGTGAACTCGACCCGCCAGATCCGATCACCCAGTGCCAACGTGGTGCTGATCACGTAGCGGACCTGAGCGTGGCCGTTGGAGCTTTTTATTGTCTTGCGGGCCACCAGCGGGGCTTCGCAGCGGCGATGGCGCAACTGCACCACCGTACCGAGGTGCGCAGTGAAGCGCACCCACTTCTCGCCATCGCGCTCGAATGGCTCGATGTCGGTGGCATGCAGGCTGGAGGTGCTGGCGCCGGTGTCGATTTTTGCCCGCAGGCCCACGACTCCCAGATCCGGGAGCGCCACCCACTCGCGCAGACCGACAACGGTCAAATGGTCAAAAGTCTTCAATAAAAAAACCTGCGATCAGTACATCGGATCGTGGACTCCGCGAATCGCGGTATTCACGCAGAATAATCACAAAATGGCGACAGTTATCTACGCGCTTGTTTGTGCTTGTAACCGATTTCGAGCCAAGCCATGCATCTGGAGGCGATTTGGTGGGCATTCTATCCGTCGGGCCGGATTCGTGCGCCCGACAAAAACGGTAGTACAGTTCCGGCTATTGGCAGAAAAGAGGAATGGCAGTGGCACAAAAAAAGGAAGAGGACGACAAGGTCCGTCTCGATAAATGGTTGTGGGCGGCGCGATTCTACAAGACGCGGGCCCTGGCCAAGACCGCCATCGAAAGCGGCAAGGTCCATCACCGGGGAGAGCGTTGCAAGCCGGGCAAGGAGCCACGCGTTGGCGATGAATTTGTCATCCGCACCGGCTTCGATGAAAAGACCGTGGTGGTCGAAGCCTTGTCGATCGTGCGTCGCGGCGCGCCTGAAGCGCAGGCGCTGTATCGCGAAACCGAAGCCAGTATCGCCAAGCGTGAAACCGCCGCCGCGCAACGCAAGGCCGGCGCCCTGGGGGTCAGCACCGACGGCAAGCCGAGCAAGAAGCAGCGCCGGGACCTGTTCAAGTTTCATGGCAGCAATAACGAATAGAACATCGGTCATTCGAGGCTATCCGTGGCGAGGGAGCTTGCTCCCGCTGGGCTCTGTAGGAGCTGGCGAAGCCTGCGATCTTTTGATCTTGATCATTCGCTCGCGACTCAATTGTCTGGGGAAAGATCGCAGCCTCGTTGCACTCGACAGCTCCTACACAGCTCCTACGCAGCGTCTACAGGTAGGTGGGCAGTACCTTCCCGTCAGGCAAACCCAAGCCTTGCTTGGAACCCACCCTGAATGCTCATAAAATGCCTGCCATCATTTGTCATCACCTCAGATACCAGACCCTATGACTGATTTACCGGATACCGACTACACCCAACGTTTCATCTTCGATGACAGCGACGCCCGTGGCGAGCTGGTGGCGTTGGAGCGTAGCTACGCCGAAGTCCTGGCCAAGCACCCCTACCCGGAGCCGGTCGCACAAATGCTCGGCGAGTTGATGGCGGCTGCGGCGTTGTTGGTGGGCACCTTGAAGTTCGATGGCTTGCTGATTCTCCAGGCGCGTTCCGATGGTCCGGTGCCGTTGCTGATGATCGAGTGCTCCAGTGAGCGCGAAATCCGTGGCCTGGCCCGTTATGACGCCGAGCAGATCGGGCCTGACGCAACGCTGGCCGACATGATGCCCAATGGCGTGCTGGCCCTCACGGTCGATCCGACCCAAGGCCAGCGTTACCAGGGAATTGTCGATCTGGACGGGGCAACCCTGGCCGATTGCTTCACCAACTACTTTGTCATGTCCCAGCAGACCAATACCCGCTTCTGGCTCTACGCCGACGGGCGGCGGGCTCGCGGTTTACTGCTGCAGCAACTGCCTGCCGATCGCCTGCGCGACCCGGAAGAACGCGACGCCAGTTGGCAGCACGTCACCGCTCTGGCCAGCACTCTGAGCGCCGATGAGCTGTTGAGCCTGGACAACGAAACCGTGCTGCATCGCCTCTATCACGAGGAGCAGGTACGCTTGTTCGACGGACAGCCGTTGCGCTTCCAATGCAGTTGCTCTCGTGAACGTTCCGCCAATGCGCTGGTCAGTCTGGGTCTGGAAGATGCGCAGCAACTGGTGATCGAGCATGGCGGTGCCATCGAGGTCGATTGCCAGTTTTGCAACGAGCGCTACCTGTTCGACGCGGCGGACATCGCTCAATTGTTCGCGGGTGCGGGTGTCGACACACCGTCAGATACTCGTCACTAAAACGTTTCAGCGCAGGTAAATCTCCTGGCAAGTGCCGGATTTACGCCGTACTGACGGGAGGGCCCTACTCTTTTTGGGGTTTTCTGGCATAATCCGGCCCACTTTTTTCGGGTAGTAGTGCGCGACTTCCTACTACAAAACGTTTGGAGCACTCGGCCACGGGCCGACGGGGAATCTCATGACGCAAGCCAATAACGCCGTGTACACCGATCTGAGTGTCGATGATCTGGTCAAAGAAGCCCTGAATCGCGGTGAAGGCGAGCTTGCCGATACTGGCGCGCTGGTTGTTCGTACCGGTCATCGTACCGGTCGCTCGCCAGTCGACCGTTTCATCGTGGAAGAGCCAACCACCCAGGCCGCCATCGCCTGGGGCCCGATCAACCGCAAGTTCCCGGCCGACAAGTTCGATGCCCTGTGGAGCCGCGTCGAAGCCTATCTGGGCGAGCGCGAGCGTTTCGTATCCCACGTGCATGTAGGCTCCGATCCTGCGCACTACCTGCCAGTCAAGATGACCACCGAGACCGCGTGGCACAACCTGTTTGGCCGTTGCCTGTTCATCAACCCCGAGCAATACAACGCCGGTGGCAAGGACGAGTGGCAGATCCTCAACGCGCCGAACTTCGTCTGCGAGCCTGAGCGTGACGGCACCAACTCCGACGGCACCGTGATCATCAACTTCGCGGCCAAGAAAGTGCTGATCGCCGGCATGCGCTACGCCGGTGAAATGAAGAAAGCCCTGTTCTCCGTGCAGAACTTCCTGCTGCCGGCCGTTGACGTGCTGCCGATGCACTGCGCCGCGAACATGGGCGAAGAAGGCGATGTGACCCTGTTCTTCGGCCTGTCGGGCACTGGCAAGACCACCCTGTCCGCCGATGAAAGCCGTTACCTGATCGGTGACGACGAGCACGGCTGGGGCGTGGGCGTGGTCTTCAACATCGAAGGTGGCTGCTACGCCAAGTGCATCGACCTGTCCGAGAAGAACGAGCCAGTTATCTGGAAAGCCATCCAGCACGGCGCCGTACTGGAAAACGTCGTCCTGGACCCGGTCACCAAGAAAGCCGACTACGCCGACGACAGCCTGACCCAGAACAGCCGCGCCGCTTACCCGCGTGAGCTGATCGAAAAACGCGCACCGAAAAACCTCGGTGGCGAGCCAAACGCCGTGATCTTCCTGACCTGCGACCTGACCGGTGTACTGCCGCCAGTGTCGATCCTCAGCGAAGAGCAAGCCGCCTACCACTTCCTGTCCGGCTACACCGCACTGGTGGGCTCGACTGAAATGGGTTCGGGCAGTGGCATCAAGTCGACCTTCTCCACCTGCTTCGGCGCCCCGTTCTTCCCGCGTCCAGCCGGTGAGTACGCTGAGCTGCTGATCAAGCGCATCCGTGGTTTCGGCTCCAAGGTCTACCTGGTCAACACCGGCTGGACCGGCGGCGGCTACGGCGTTGGCAAGCGCTTCAACATCCCGACCACCCGTGCGGTGATCGCGGCGATCCAGAGCGGCGCGCTGATCGGTGCTGAAACCGAACACCTGGACATCATCAACCTGGACGTGCCGCTGGCTGTTCCAGGCGTCGAGACTGTCCTGTTGAACCCACGCAACACCTGGGCCGACAAAGCTGCCTACGACGAAGCGGCCAAGGCATTGGCCGGTCTGTTCACCGAGAACTTCAAGAAGTTCGACGTGAGCGACGCGATCAAGGCTGCCGGTCCACAGCTGTAAAACTTGGTTAGCGAATGAAAAAGCCGCCCTTCATGGGCGGTTTTTTTATGGGCGACTATTTGAGGCGCCCCGATCCGCTAGGCCTCTTCCACTTCCCGCGTATCCCATCGTTGCGCCTTGATCGCCTTGTAAAGCATGCCGATGGTCAGTGGCATCTTGTTCCCCCGGCCCTTGGCCCTGCGCTTTTGAAACACATCGAACCCTTCAGGCTGAAAATAGCGGTAGGCGTCATAGTCGATGAGCTCGATGGCGAAGCGCTCCTCCAGTGCCTCCATCAGGTGCCGGGCATCCGCGCCATCGCAACCCAGGTCGAGATTGATCGCGGTATCCAGCCGGATCGTCTTGCGTTCAGGCAGGCCGATTTCTTCGTGGAGCAGCTCCATGAGCTGGCGCATGGCGTGATCGTCGGGGAAGTCTGGGGCGAGGTGCATGGTGAGGTTTCCGGGGCGTTGGCGTGCGTCTGTCTGGAGGGAAAGTTTAGGGGCAATCGCTGGCCATTGGAAAAAGAAGAAAGGTCTCACAGTAGTCTCGGAACCGTCTGCTGAGTATTTCCCTGGCCGCTCGGTAAGGTTCGCCACGCCCTTTCAATGGGGTAACGGCGACCGAGCAGGGATGAAGCATGACGAAAGGAAAGACCAGTGTTCCGCAGGTCTGGGAGCATTACGGTGGCGATCGAGGCTACAGGATCCTGCGGGCCATGACCCCCAGCGAACTGGCAAAAAGAGATGCCGATCAACACGCCTATGAGGCCATGCTCGCCAGGCAGACGGCGTACATGAGCGAGCGTCTGGCCCAGGTCCGCGAGGCATCACCTTTCGACGTGAAGGGCAGCGTATTTGCCAAGTCCTGCAAGCTGCCTGATTCAGTCATCGACTACCACAACCCGAGCGGCTACATCCCGACTGAAGCCCTGAGGGAGTACGGCCAATTTACCTTGTTGGGTGGCCGTCAAGCTGACGAGTCAGGGCGCATTCAGCTTAAGAGTATCAGTGGGTCGTTACCGGCAAGCTTCGGTACGTTTGCCTTGGGTCGGACGATGCCGGCCTCCCTTGGCGTGGCGGCGGGGGCTGCTGGCGCGGTCAGCGCTCCTGTGGCGGCGGGTGTACTGATCGGTCTGGTGGGGTTGCTGATGCCCTCGAACCTGGGTGACGGTTCGTTGTACACCGAAGAGCAACTGCGCTCCCTGGAGCAGGCACGTACGCGGGTGCGGTTGCATGTCGAAACTCAGGCCGATGGCACGCTCAAGGGGTACGGCTACAACACCCAGGCACGACGTGACTGGGAAATGATTCCTGTGGTGACGTTCCAGGCCCGCGGCGAGCAGCAAGTGGCGGACTTAGGCGATGGGGTCGAGTTGATCTGGACGCCGGCGGTCGATCCATCCTCCACGCTGGGCATCCCGGCATTGGAGGCCGCGCCACAGGCCCCGCACATCTGGATTTTCCCGCCGACGCCTGCGGCGGACAGCATCATCGTCAACCCGATCTATCCGCCGGAGTACAAGGATTTCATTCTTGTGTTTCCGGCGGATTCTGGGGTTTCGCCGTTGTATGTTGTTTTCAACATTCGGCGCAAAGGCCTGCCGGAGGCTGAGCATGATTATCATCCGGCACCAAAAACATATGAAATAGCTGGTTTTGATGACTTGATCGAAGTTAAGGCCAAGACTCCACGTCAAGGCGGCGGTGGTTTTCGAGAGCGATGGACGGACGCTAAAGGGAGGAAGATTTATGAATGGGATTCCAGACACGCGGAGTTAGAGGTATATCGATCGAGCGATGGCAGCCATCTAGGTTCATTTGATCACCTTACGGGTGAGCAGAAGAAAAAAGCTAATCCGAAACGTAATATCAAAAAATTTCTTTGAGGATGCTATGGGATTAAAAGTCAGATTGAGATGGTTTGATAAAGAGACGGAGGTTCTGGTTGAAAAAGAATATTCCAAGGATTTTGAAGATGATTTTGTGATTCTTGACAATCTTGGTCGTTCGGTAAAAAACGATATCAATAACGGAAATTTTGACGTGAGTACTGAATGGGTTGAAATGTTGCAACCACATTTCAAACATGTTTTGGACTTGTCGGTGTATGACTATCAGGTGTCTTTTGATTATCGGGATGTTTGGTGATTATCACGCTTGAGTCCAACCGCCAACGCCGTTAGGCGGTAGATCCCTTTGGATTTCCCATGGTTATTTCCTGAACCAAGTCTTTGGCACCAGGCTGTATCATCCCGTATCGTTTTTGTCCCCGACCTTTTCTCGACTCGCCGCGTTGCCGCGCTAGGCTTTGGGCTTCGCAGCAGTCAAAGGAGCGACCGCGCATGCACAGCACCCTGGAACAGGTTTTCGGTTATCCACAGTTTCGTCCCGGGCAGGAGGCGGCCATCGGCGCCGTGCTGGCCGGTCGGTCGGCGGCGGCCATTTTTCCCACCGGCTCGGGCAAGTCCCTGTGTTATCAATTGTCGGCCCTGCTCTTGCCGCACCTGACCCTGGTGGTCTCACCGTTGCTAGCGCTGATGCAGGACCAGTTGGCGTTCCTCAAGCGCCACGGCATCGCGGCGGCGAGTATCGATTCGGCCCAGGGCCGTGACGAAACCAACGATGCCATGGCGCGGGCCCGGTCGGGCGAGTTGAAGATCCTGATGATTTCCGTGGAGCGCCTGAAGAACGAGCGCTTTCGCAATTTCCTGCAGCAGGTGCCGATCTCGTTGCTGGTGGTGGACGAGGCCCACTGTATTTCCGAATGGGGGCATAACTTTCGACCTGACTACCTCAAGCTTCCCGATTACCAGCGTGAGTTCAATATTCCTCAGGTATTGCTGCTGACGGCCACCGCTACACCCAAGGTCATCGCCGATATGCAGGCGAAATTCGCCATCGCTGCCACGGATGTGGTGACGACCGGTTTCTACCGCTCGAACCTCAATCTGCTGGTCGAGCCCGTGCTGGGTGCCGACAAGCGCGCACGGCTGGTGCAATGGCTGGGCGAGCGTGCCGGGCAGCCGAGCATCGTCTACGTGACCTTGCAGCGAACCGCCGAGCAGATTGCCGAACACCTGGGCCGGCACGGTATCGAGGCCGAGGCCTATCACGCCGGTTTGCCCCATGAACAACGCGAAGATATCCAGCGGCGGTTCATGGGCGGGCAATCCAATTGCATCGTCGCGACCATCGCTTTCGGCATGGGCATCGACAAGAGCGATATCCGCAATGTCGTGCATTTCGATCTGCCCAAGTCCATCGAAAACTACAGCCAGGAGATCGGCCGGGCCGGGCGGGACGGGCAGCCTTCCGATTGCCTGGTACTGGCCAACCGCGACAGCCTCAACGTGCTGGAAAACTTTGTGTATGGCGATACGCCGGAGCTTGCCGGCATTCGTTGCGTGCTCGATGAGCTGAAGGCCGCTGCCGCCGATGGGCAATGGGAGTTTCTGCTGGGCCCCCTGGCTGACCAGAGCAACATCCGGCAACTGCCACTCAAGACGCTGTTGGTCCAGTTGGAGCTACGTCGGCTGATCGCGCCGCGCTATGCCTATTTCGCGGAGTACCGCTTCAAGTTCCTGACGGAGCCGCAAGAACTGCTGGAGCGCTTCGAAGGCGAGCGAAGGGACTTCGTCTCGGCCATCATCCAGACCTCCAGTCGCGCCCGGGCCTGGGCCACGGTAAATTTCGATGGGATGTACCAGCAATATCACGCTGAGCGTAATCGCGTGGTCAAGGCGCTGGATTATTTCCAGGAAAAGGGCTGGATCGAGCTGGAAAGCAAACAGATGACCGAGGTGTACAGCGTGCTGCAAGCGGACCTGGATACGCAGGTCTTGAGTGCCGAGCTACACGCCTATTTCACCCGACACGAACAAGGTGAAATCGCGCGGATCCACGCCATGCTTGAACTGTTCGCCACCGACCGTTGCCTGGGTTATCGCCTGGCGCAGTATTTCGGCGATGACAATGCGCCACGCCAGTGTGGCCATTGCTCGGTGTGCCATGGTCATGTCGCTTGCCTGCCGGAGCCGCCTGCTTTGCCGGCGCTTGTGGATAAAAACTTCGAGGCGCTGTGTGGCGACTTTATCCACAAGCATGAGCAGCACAGCGGCAGCGTGCCGTCTGCCGAGCGCCTTACCCGCTTCCTGTGCGGAATCAGCGTGCCGCTGTTCACCCGATTGAAGGCGCGGAAGATCCGTGGGTATGCCGCATTGGAAGCGTATCCATACGCTGAAGTTCGTCAGTGGGCTCAAGCGCACCTGTGAGCTGTATCCATTCGCTGAATGCCCTGCATCACACGAATAAATTTCAAAAACATTCGGTGGCTGACTAAGGTGAAGGCTGTCTTTGGATCGCCAACAAGAGAGCAAACATGAGCCAGACACCTTTCGATATTCAGCGTGCCGCGGTGGTCGGTGCAGGCACCATGGGGCGGGGCATCGTGATGTGCCTGGCCAACGCGGGCGTGGCGGTACAGTGGGTCGACAACAATCCACAGATGCTCGCGCAGGCACTGGTGGCCGTGGCCGAGACCTATGCCCATGGCGTGCGTCAGGGCCGTTTCGATCAGGGCGAGGCTGACGCGCGGATCGCCCGGGTGACACGGGCGGATGATTACGCGGCGATCCGCAATGTGGACCTGGTGATCGAAGCGGTTTACGAAAACCTCGAACTCAAACAGAACATTTTTCGTGAGCTGGACGGCCTGCTCAAGCCCGAGGCCATCCTGTCGAGCAACACTTCCGCGCTGGACATCGATGCCATTGCCGCTGCCACCCGCAGGCCGGCCCAGGTCCTGGGCCTGCATTTCTTCAGCCCGGCGCACATCATGAAGTTGCTGGAAATCGTTCGCGGTGCACACACCTCCACAGCGGTGCTGGACGCGGCGTTGATGCTGGGCAAGCGCATGGGCAAGGTCAGCGTTGTATCAGGCAATTGCCATGGATTCATTGGCAACCGGATGCTTCATCCGTATGTGCTGGAAGCGCGCAAGATGCTGCTGGAGGGGGCATTCCCCCATCAGGTGGATGCGGCGTTGCAAGGCTTTGGCTTCGCCATGGGACCGTTCCGTATGTACGACGTCGTTGGCATCGATCTGGAGTGGCGCGCCCGTGAGCTGGCGGACAAGGGCCAGGATGCGCCCGAGGTGCAGGTGGACAACCGGTTGTGCGAGCTGGGACGGTTCGGCCAGAAAAGCGGCAATGGGTATTATCACTACGAGCCGGGCAGTCGACAGGCCGAGCATGATGTCGAGGTCGATGCGCTGGTGCTACAGGTCAGTGAAGCGCTGGGTTTTCAACGGCGCGAGATTGGCCCGGAGGAAATCCTCGAGCGGTGCTTGCTGGCGCTGGTCAACGAGGGGGCGAAAATCCTGGAGGAGGGCATTGCCGAGTCTGCCCACGACATCGACCTGGTCTATCTCAACGGCTATGGCTTCCCTGCGGACAAAGGCGGGCCTATGGCCTGGGCCGACGGGCAGGGGTTGGAAGATATTCACGCACGCCTCCTGGAGCTCGAAACGAAGCAGGGCGACCAATGGAAGCCTGCGCGCCTGATCGGCGATTTGGTCGCGCAGGGCAAGGGATT
Organism: Pseudomonas sp. KB_12; assembly: GCF_052114545.1. NCBI lineage: Bacteria > Pseudomonadati > Pseudomonadota > Gammaproteobacteria > Pseudomonadales > Pseudomonadaceae > Pseudomonas > Pseudomonas sp. KB_12. The sequence goes on from NZ_JBFREY010000019.1 coordinate 40,208, forward strand.
CGCGCAGGCCTGAGGCCGGGCCACGTCAATATCATTGAACAACCGTAAAGGACACCTGATGCCCCAACGCAACGAATACCGACACTTGCAACCCATTACCACGCGCTGGCACGACAACGATGTCTACGGTCACATCAATAACGTCACCTATTACAGCTTTTTCGATAGCGCAGTGAATACCTACCTGATCGAAGTCGGTGGCCTGGATATCCATGACGGAGAGGTGGTGGGGTTCGTGGTGAGTTCAGCCTGTGACTACTTTGCCTCGATCGCCTTTCCTGACCGGATTGAAATCGGCCTGCGGGTCGGGAAGCTGGGCAGCAGTTCGGTGCAGTACGAATTGGCGGTGTTCAAGGTTGGCGAGGAGGAGGCGTGCGCGGCGGGGCGTTTTGTTCACGTATTTGTGGATCGGGCGTCGAATCGGCCGGTGGCGATTCCGGACCGCCTACGTGGGGCTTTGGAGCGGTTGGTGGTCTGAAACGAAAAATCGCAGCCTCCTGTCAGCGCTGGGCGCTGTCGGAGGCTGCGATCTTCAACGGCTAGTGACGATCAGCCGTTAGTCACGGTAGTAGCGATGATGTTTTTTGCGGTGCCCGTAGGCATGGCCGCGACCTGGGTGGCCGTCACGGTAGTAGCGGCGATCACCACGGCGATCGTCATAGCGACGGTCATCGTCATCGTCCTTGCCCATGTAGTTACCCAGGGCACCGCCAGCGCCGCCGCCCGCTGCCGCACCGATCAGGCTGCCGGTGCTGCCGCCGACGCTACGGCCGACCACGTTGCCGCCGGCTGCGCCCAACGCGCCGCCGATCGCCGCTTCGCCGCGGCTGTGTTTGTCTGCGCCGACTGCACTACCGCCCGCACCGCCCAGCGCCGCGCCGATAGTGGAGCCGGTGTTGCCGCCCAGGGACTGGCCGACGACCGAACCCAAAACCCCGCCCAATGCGCCGCCCACACCTGCTTCGGCAGTACCACCGGCAGAAGCGATGCCACTGGCCAGGCTAAGGGACAACAAGAGAATGGAGGAGAACTTCATAGAGGAGCCTCAAAGGGATGACGGCGCGATCCTGAGGCTGGCTTCGCTTGGTTACAATAGAAATCCGACGAGTAACACGACTTGTGCACAGTTCTCTAAGTTATTGTTTTTCGGTGGGAACTTAAGGCAAATTGGTCGGTCTGTAGCTACTTCGGACAGGCCGTTTTCTATGGAAAACGGCCTTTTTTGTGGGCGTTCGAAAAATAGGATTGTGAGAGCGAAGCTGTGTGGGAGCAAAGCTTGCTCGCGACACAGGCGACTCTATTTCTGAAAGACCGCACTGCTTTCATCGCGGGCAAGCCTTGCTCCCACACAACCTAATCTACTCGCACGTTATATCAGGCCGACTTGGCCAGGATCAGTCCATTCTCGCTCGCCGCTTCCAGGCGGATCGCGACGAATTTCGACGTTGGGGTGTGGCTGCCATCGCCCGTGCTTTCCAGTGGCACCAGCGGGTTCACTTCAGGGTAATAGGCCGCAGCCTGCCCGGCAGGAATGTCGAATGCCAGCAGGGTAAAGCCCTTGACCCGCCGTTCGCGGCCGTCATCCCAGAGCGAGACGATGTCGGCTTTCTGCCCCGGCTTGAAGCCCAGGCGAATGATGTCCGCTTCGTTGGCAAACAACACGTCACGCTGGCCCTTCACACCGCGATAGCGGTCATCGAGGCCATAGATGGTGGTGTTGTACTGATCGTGGGAACGCATGGACTGCATGATCAGGTCGGGCAACTGGCCGGTGGCCCGGGTGCGTTCATGCACAAGATCGGTCGGCAACCGGTTGGGCTTGAAGTTGGCGCGACCCGACGGGGTGTTCCAGCGCCGTGAACCGGCGCTATTGCCGAGGTAGAACCCGCCAGGGTTCTTCAGCTTTTCGTTGAAGTCCTTGAAGCCAGGTACGGTGTCGGCGATCAGGTCGCGGATGCGACGGTAGTCGGCCACCAGCCAGTTCCAGTCCACCGGACGGCTACCCAGCGTGGCGGCGGCGATGCCGGCGATGATCCACGGTTCGGAGCGCATCTGGTTCGACAGCGGCTGCAGCTGGCCCATGGAGGCATGCACCATGCTGAAGGAGTCTTCCACGGTCACCGCTTGCGCACCTTCGGTTTGCAGATCGATGTCGGTGCGGCCCAGGCACGGCAGGATCAGCGCTTCCTTGCCGTGAGCCAGATGGCTGCGGTTGAGCTTGGTGCTGATCTGAACCGTCAGGTCGCAATTGGCCAAGGCCTGGAACGTTCGATGGCTGTCCGGTGTGGCTTGGGCGAAGTTGCCGCCCAGGGCAATGAACACCTTCGCCTGGCCGTCGGCCATGGCGTGGATCGCCTCGACCACGTTGTGGCCGTTTTCACGCGGTACCTTGAATTGGAAGCGCCGCTCCAGTGAATCGAGGAACGCCGCTGGCGGACGCTCGTTGATGCCCATGGTCCGGTCACCCTGGACGTTGCTGTGGCCGCGTACCGGGCACAGGCCTGCGCCTGGCCGGCCGATGTTGCCGCGCAGCATCATCACGTTGGCGATTTCCTGGATGGTCGCCACCGAATGGCGATGCTGGGTGATACCCATCGCCCAGCACATGATCACGTTCTCGCTTTTGGCGTACATGCGCGCCGCTTGCTCGATCTCGACCAGGGTCATGCCCGATTGCTCGACGATCTGTTCCCACGGCGTGTCGTCGACCGCCGCCAGGTAATCCAGCACGTTGGTGCAGTGCTCATTGAGGAAGGCGTGGTCGAACACCGCCGCAGCGCCGGTATTCTGCGCTTCGCGCTCCCACTGCAGCAGGAACTTCGCCATGCCGCGCAAGATCGCCATGTCGCCGCCCAGGGCTGGGCGGAAATAGGCGGTGTTGGTCGGCTTATTGCCGTTGGTGAGCATTTCGATCGGGTTCTGCGGATGCTGGAAGCGCTCCAGGCCACGCTCCTTGAGCGGGTTGATGCAGACCACTTGGGCGCCGCGTTTCACTGCCTCGCGCAGTGGTTCGAGCATCCGCGGATGGTTGGTACCGGGGTTCTGGCCCCAGACGAAAATCGCGTCGGCGTGTTCGAAATCGTCGAAGGTCACTGTGCCCTTGCCCACGCCCACGCTCTGGGACAACGCTACGCCGCTGGCCTCGTGGCACATGTTCGAGCAGTCGGGGAAGTTGTTGGTGCCATAGGCGCGCACGAATAGCTGATACAAGTAGGCCGCTTCGTTGCTGGCTCGGCCCGAGGTGTAGAACTCGGCCTGGTTCGGGCTGGACAGCCCTTGCAGGTGCTTGCCGATCAGGTCGAACGCCGCTTCCCAACTGACGGGTTTGTAGCGGTCGGTTTCGGCGTCGTAGCGCATGGGCTCGGTCAGGCGACCCTGGTACTCGAGCCAGTAGTCGCTCTGCTCCAGCAGCGAGCTCACGCTGTGCTTGGCGAAAAATGCACCATCGACGCGGCGCTTGGTGGCTTCCCAGTTCACGGCCTTGGCGCCGTTCTCGCAGAACTTGACCACGCCGCTTTCCGGCGAGTCACCCCAGGCACAGCCTGGGCAGTCAAAACCGCCATTCTGGTTGGTCTTGAGCATCATGCGGATGTTTTTCAGCGCATTGTCGCTGGTCAGCCAGGCCTGAGCGACGCTGATCAGCGCACCCCAGCCACCGGCCGGGCCCTTGTAGGGCTTGTAGCGCGGTACGGGTTTCTGGTCGGCTTGTTGATGATTGCTCACGCTTGTTTCTCCATCGCAGGGCTGTAGACCCGTGGCGCACTTTTTTGCGGCAGGTGGATGAGGTTGAGGTTGTGTTGGCGGGCCCACTGCACCGCCAGGCCCGTGGGCGACGACAGGCTGACCAGGGTCTGGATGCCGGCCCGCAGGACTTTCTGGATCAGTTCGAGGCTGCAACGGCTGGTGACGATCGCCATGCCGCCGGCCACCGGGATCTGCTGCCGAACCAGCGCGCCGATCAGCTTGTCGAGGGCGTTGTGCCGGCCAATGTCTTCGCGACCCAGCAGCAACTCGCCTTGGGCGTTCATGAACAACGCGGCGTGGACTGCGCCGCAGTATTGGCCCAGGGGCTGGAACTGGCTGATACGGTCACGCAGGCCATCGAGCCATTGGGCCGGTGGCAGCGCTGCGCCGGGCAGCACCTTGAGGTTGGGCAATGCCTGTTCCACTGCTTCCACGCCGCACAAGCCGCAGCCACTGGTGCCCGTCAATTGCCGGCGTTGCTGCTTGAGGTTCCAGAAGGCGCGGTTGGCGATGGTCACCTCGGCATGGTGCGCCGCACCGGTGCCGCTCAGTTGCAGGTCATAGATGTCCGATGCGTCTTCAATGATGCCGCTGCCGAGGCTGAAGCCGACGATGAAGTCTTCAAGGTCGGTGGGGGTGACCAGCATGACCGCCTGGCTGATGCCGTTATAGGCAATCGCCAGCGCCACTTCCTCGGCCAGCGCGGTGCTGTCCGATTGGGAGTGGTCCAGATTGCAGTAGCGATAGCTCTGGCTGGCGGCCGGCGCGGATGTTTCCATCGCTGGCGCTGGACTGACCGGAGGCTTGTCGTTCATAGGCATCACTGAAAGTAGGAATAGTGTTAAGACTAAATGCGGCAATCTGCCACGTCTAATCGCTATTACTGATCTCTCAATAGATGACGTCGATCAAGAAGTCGTCGATGATTTCTGGTAAAGGGCAAAACAGGCCTCTGCCAAGGCCGAACGTGGGGCGCCGCGCCGCATGATCAGGCCCAGCGGGACTAAGGTCTGCGCGCTTTCGATAGGCTGGATGCGCAAATCTTCGGTCAGCACATTCAGGCCGCTGTCCAAGGGCATCACCGCGCAACACAGTCCGCCGTGCACAGCTTGTAACAATTGGTGCACCGCGTCGGTTTGCAACAGCGGTTGAGGCGTGAGGCCCCGGCTGTGGAAGTTGTGGTCGATGGATTGGCGAAAATGCATGCCGCTGGTGAGCATGCCCAGGGGCAGTTCGATCAGCGCTTCCCAGCTCAGCGGTTGTTCGCCGAAAAAGAAAAAGCGCTGGTCGTAGAGCAGGCCCATGCGGGTGTGGCTGAAGGGCAGGGCTTCGAAGCGTTCGTTGTCCAGGCGTTCCAGGTAGGAAATACCCAGGTCGATACGGTTGTTCGCCAACTGTTCGAGGATGCGTTCGGAGCTCAGGGACGACAATTCGAAACGCAGGCTGGGGTGCTCGGCGTGCAAGCGCTGCATCATCGCCAGCGGGTCGAAGTCCGACAACGGCACCACGCCCAGGCGCAGCGTACCCACCAGGTTGCCACGACAGGCCGCCGCTTCGGCCTGCAGCCCGTCATAGGCCGCCAGCACCGTGCGCGCCCAGGCCAGTACCCGTTCTCCCGGCGCGGTGAAACCTTCAAAGCGCTGGCCGCGATTGACCAGTGGCAGGTCGAGTTCTTCTTCAAGGCTGCGCAGGCGCATCGACAGGGTCGGCTGGGTGATGTGGCAGCGTGCGGCGGCTTGGCCGAAGTGGCGGGTTTCGTCGAGCGCGATGAGAAATTTCAGCTGCTTGATGTCCATCTTCGCTCCAGGGCGCAGGAAGGTTCGGATTCTAGCGCTTGCGCGTGGCGGGGTCATTGGTCGGTTGGGAACCGGGTTCGTTTCGCCTGGTCTAGTCTTTGCGTCTGGACACTTAAATCAAGGAGCGTGTGCCATGAGTATCTTTAGCTTTGTGAAGGAAGCCGGTGAAAAGCTGATCGATCTGCTGACCCCCGGCAATGCCAATGCCAGCGAACAACTGAAAGCGCATATTGAAAAGGTCGGCCTGGGTAATCCGAATGTCCAGGCGACCATCGACGGCGACAAAGTCATCGTCACCGGTGAAGTAGCGAGCCAGGAAGAAAAGGAAAAGATCCTGTTGGCGGTGGGCAATATCGCCGGTGTCGGCAGTGTCGACGACCAGATCACGGTGACTGGCCCGGTAGCACAGGCGGCGCGTTTCGTGACGGTGAAGAAGGGCGACACGCTCAGCGCCATCTCCAAGGCCGAGTACGGCGACGCGAACAAGTACAACAAGATCTTCGAGGCCAACAAGCCGATGCTGTCGCATCCGGACAAGATCTATCCGGGGCAGGTGTTGCGTATCCCCGAGTAACCTTCAGGCCTGTGGTGCCTTCATCGCGAGCAAGCTCGCTCCCACACTGGATCTGTGGTGAACAAAGATCCCCCTGTGGGAGCGAGCTTGCTCGCGATGGCGGCCTGATAGCTGGCTGGGATTTTGTTGATCGGGTACATATCCATTGCTGCGGTAACGGCTGCTTAGGGTTCCGCCCTTACGGCGGCTCACTTTTGAGAAGCCCGGGAGCCGGCCCAGTCAAAAGTAAGCAAAACGCTTTTGCCCCACCACTCGGTGCCTCGCTTAGGCTCGGCATGCCCTCACTCCGGCATTGCTCCGTGGGCCCGCCGCGAAGGGCCATCCATGGCCCAGCGCGGCTATCCCGGCATTCATGCCGGGATGCCCACTGCGCAATACCTGCGTTCGGCCAGCGTGGTTAACGGGGCGCCGAGATCAACGTCCACGCCGAGGCGGCCTAACAGCCGACCTGATTCTCCCGGTCGTACACCCATCAGCTCTGTTTGAGCAGGACCTGTGGGAGCAAAGCTTGCTCGCGAGGCGGCCTGACAGCCGGCCAATTTCTCCGGCCGTGCCCCCGATCCAACTGTGGGAGCGAGCTTGCTCGCGATGAATACGGCGCGGTTCAAAGCCCGGCAATCAAGTCCCGATAATCCCCCAACGCGTCAAACTCCCCTGTGTCCTTCGGCCCTTTGCGGCTATCCGGCTCGCTCACGGCCAGCAAGTGCGCCACGCCGAAGTCCCGGGCGCTGCGCAACACCGGCAGGGTGTCGTCGATGAACAGGCTGCGGGCCGGGTCGAAATTCAAGTCGGCTTGCAGCGCGTCCCAGAATTGCGGGTTTTCCTTGGGGAAGCCGTAGTCGTGGGAGCTGATCAGGCGGTCGAAATAAGGGGCCAGTTCGATGCGCTCCAGCTTCAGGGACAATGAATCGCGGTGGGCGTTGGTGATCATCACCACGCGCTTGCCGGCCCGCTGGATCGCTGCCAGGAAGGTATCGGCGTCCGGGCGCAAGGCGATCAGGTGCGCGGTTTCCAGCTTCAGTTCGCGTACCGGCAGTTTCAGCTCGGCGCTCCAGAAATCCAGGCAATACCATTGCAACTGGCCGGCGTTGCGCTCGAACAGCGGCTGCAGCTCCATCTCGGCCATCGCCCGGCTCACGCCATGCAGTTCGGCGTAGCGCTGGGGCAGGTGTTCGAGCCAGAAATGGTTGTCGTAATGCAGGTCCAGCAGGGTGCCGTCCATGTCCAGCAGAACCGTATCGATCTCATGCCAGGGCAGCAAAGCCATAAAACTTCTCCAGCGGTAATCGGATATCCGACACAAACAATCAGAATAGGCCGGGTATAGTAGCCCGCTATCGCCCAGGGAGCCGTTTATGCGCCAGAAACCCACCATACTCGATCGCCAGATCGTCGCTACCAGCCGCCTGTTTTGCGTGGAAGAACTGAAATTGCGGTTTTCCAACGGTGTTGAGCGCACCTATGAACGTCTGGCGAGCAAGGGGGCGGGCTACGGCGCGGTGATGATCGTGGCGATGCTCGATGCCGACCATGCTGTGTTGGTGGAAGAGTATTGCGGGGGTACCGACGCCTACGAACTGTCCCTGCCCAAGGGCTTGATCGAGCCAGGTGAAGATGTGCTGGCGGCGGCCGAACGGGAGCTCAAGGAAGAGGCCGGTTTCGGTGCGCGTCAGTTGGAACACCTGACCGAACTGTCGCTGTCCCCCGGCTACATGAGCCAGAAGATCCAGGTGGTGCTGGCAACCGATCTGTATGAAGAACGGCTGGAGGGTGACGAGCCCGAGCCGATGCGCGTGGACAAGGTCAACCTGCGTGAGCTGTCGGCCCTGGCACAGAACCCGCAGTTCACGGAGGGTCGGGCCTTGGCGGCGCTGTACCTGGCCCGTGACCTGCTGACCCAGCGTGGAGCGTTCCTGTCATGACTTTCCCTCATCCGTTGATGGCCCCTGTAGTCGAGCTGGCGCTCCAGGCCGGTGAAGCGATCCTGCCGTTCTGGCGCGCCAACGTGCAGGTCAACCACAAGGCCGACGAGTCGCCGGTGACCGCCGCAGACATGGCCGCTCATGATGTGATCGTGGCCGGGCTGATGGCGCTGGCCCCGGATATTCCGATCCTCTCCGAAGAAGACGCCGATATTGCCCAAAGCGTGCGCGCCGGCTGGCATCGCTGGTGGTTGGTAGACCCGCTGGATGGCACCAAGGAGTTCATTTCCGGCAGCGAGGAGTTCACCGTCAACATCGCGTTGGTGGAGCAGGGCCGTGTGGTGTTCGGCGTGGTATCGATGCCCACCAATGGACGTTTTTACGTCGGTGGCGCAGGGCTGGGTGCCTGGCGTGGCGACAAGGGCGGCGTACCTTTGCCTATCGCGGTTCGTGACGTCCTGGCCCCAGGTGAAGTTTTTACCGTGGTCGCCAGTCGTCGGCACACCAGCCCGGAGCAGGAACGCCTGCTGGATGGCTTGGGCGGGAGCCTGGGTGAGCTGCAACTGACCAGTATTGGCAGTTCGTTGAAGTTTTGCCTGGTGGCTGAAGGCGCGGCGGATTGTTATCCACGGCTGGCGCCGACCTCCCAGTGGGACACCGCTGCCGCCCAGGGTGTATTGGAAGGTGCGGGTGGCGAGGTGTTGGACTTGAGCGGCGAACCGTTCTGTTATCCACCGCGTGAGTCGCTGTTGAATACATCGTTCCTGGCGTTGCCGGCGAAAGCGGCGTGGCGTGCAAAACTGCTGGAGCTTGCTCGCTCTTAAGCTTGGCTCGATCCTTTGTGGCAAGGGGATTGTGGGAGCAAAGCTTGCTCGCGATACAGGCGCCTCGATCTCTGAAAGACCGCAGCGCATCCATCGCGGGCAAGCCTTGCTCCCACACAGCGATACCTCGCCACAGGGGTATGCAGTGTTTTAGCGGTGCAACACGTACTGCCCCTCGAACTGCACCGCCACGTCCTCGCTGCCGGTATTCATCACCCGCGTCTGCAACGCCAGCCGCGCCCGTCCGTAACGCCGGTAGGTGGCCAGGAAGCGCTTCCAGACCTTTTCCTCGGGGGCTTCGCAGACGACGGTCGCATCGCGGGTCACCGGCAGCGGATAACTGATTTGCCCTTCCTGAATCACGATATGCCCGTCTTCGATGCTTTCCTCGCGCAGGGCCAGGTGCAGCCAGCCCCAGCCGCCGAGCACCGCGCCGCAATACAGGCTGCCACCGAACATGGTGCTCTTGTGGTTGACGTTGGCTGCAAGCGGCAAGGACAGGCGCAGTTGTCGGGCCTGCCAATCGAGCACCTTGAGGCCCATGTCCCGGGTCAAGGGGATGTCGTGGTGCAGGATCGATTCCAGGTAACGACTGTCGCGGTTCATTGCGGGGCCTTTTGCTTGAACGGGAAATGACGATAACTCAATCGGACTCATCGGCCGAACCATGGCTGCTGTCGCCGAAGTGCAGCCCATGTTTGCGTAACTTGTCGTGCAAGGTCTTGCGTGGAATGCCCAAGGCTTCGGCCAGGCTGCGCACCGAGCTGTGGGGGCGGGCCAGTTCGGCGGCGATCAGGGTTTTCTCGAAGTTTTCCACCTGCTCGCTCAAGCCGCCACTGACCACTTCCACCGGTGCGCCGGGGCTGCCGTCGGGCGCGGCGTTATCCAGGGCCAGCTCCAGGCCCAGGGCAAAACGTTCGGCGGCGTTCTGCAGTTCCCGCACATTGCCCGGCCAACTGTGGCGCAGCAGCAGCGCCCGTTGTGCCGGTTGCAATTCATGGGGCGGCAGCCCGTGGCGAGCGCTGGCTTCGTCGGCGAAATGCTGGAACAGCATCAGCGCATCTTCACCCCGTTCACGCAAGGGCGGTATGCGCAGCGGCGCGACGTTCAGGCGGTAATACAGGTCGGCGCGAAAACGCCCCTGGTCGGCGGCCTGGCGCAGGTCTTCCTTGGTGGCGGCGATCACGCGGATATCCAGCGGGATCTGTTGATTGCCCCCCAGCCGCTCCACTACGCGCTCTTGCAGCAGGCGCAGCAGCTTGACCTGGACATCCAGGCTCATGCTTTCGATTTCATCCAGGAACAGCGTACCGCCGTTGGCGAATTCGAATTTGCCGATACGACGCTTCTGCGCGCCGGTAAAAGCGCCGGGTTCGTGGCCGAACAGCTCGCTTTCCACCACCGACTCGGCCAGGGCCCCGGCGTTGATCGCCACGAAGGGGCCGTTGCGCCGGCCTGAAAGGTCGTGCAATGCACGGGCGACCACTTCCTTGCCGGCTCCGGTTTCACCGAGGATCAGCACGTCGGCGCGGGTGGCGGCCAATGCACCGATCTGCTCGCGCAGGCGCAACATGGGTGTCGATTGGCCGACCAGGCGGGCGCTCAGTTCATGGCGATCGCTCAGGGCCAGGCGCAGGCTGCGGTTGTCCAGCACCAGCCGGCGCAAGGCCAGGGCGCGGCGTACGCTGTCGAGCAAATGATCGCTGGCGAAAGGTTTTTCCAGGAAGTCATAGGCTCCGGCGCGCATTGCCTGCACCGCCAGTGGCACGTCGCCGTGGCCGGTGATCAGCAGCACCGGCAGCTCTGAGTCCTGGGCGTGGAGTTCGCCCAGCAGTTCGAGACCATCCATGCCTGGCATGCGAATATCGCTGACCACCACGCCTGGCCAGTCACGGGGCAGTTGCGCGGCCACACCCTTGGCTTCGGCCAGGGGCAGGATTTTCAGGCCCGCCAGGTCGAGGGTCTGGCTCAGGGCCTGACGCAAATGGGGATCGTCGTCGATCAGCACCACCTCAATCCGGTTGTCGATGGTCATACACTTCGGTCCTCGGACGGTTGCAGGCTCACCCCGGGGGCTCCAGCGCGCAGTTTCAGGGTGATCAGGGCGCCGCCTTCCTTGTGGTTGGCGAACGATAGTTCGCCGCCAAAGGCGCGCATCAGGGTGTCGCAGATCGCCAGCCCCAGACCAAGGCCCTGGGTGCGGGTCTTGGTGGTGTAGAAGGGTTCGCCGGCGCGGCCCAGGGCTTCCATGCAAAACCCCGGGCCGTTATCGCGGATGTACAGGTTGACGCCGGTTTCGGTGGCCTGGGCACTGAGCCAGAGTTTGCGCGGTGGGCCTTTCTCGGTGAGCGCATCGAGGGCGTTGGCCAGCAGGTTGCCGAGTACCTGGCGCAAGCGGGTTTCGCCGGCCTCCACCCACAGCGTGGCGGCCGGCAAGTCGCGGATCAGTTCCACTTCCATGCTGCGCCGGCGTTTGGCGAGCAGCGCCAGGGCGTCGTCCAGCGCCGGTTGCAGAGCGACGCTTTCCGGCGCATGTCGATCGCGGCGGGCGAAGGCGCGCAGGTGGGCGATGATCGAGGCCATGCGCCCGGTCAGTTCGCTGATCAGCTTGAGGTTGCCCCGGGCGTCTTCGGTGCGTTGGTGATCGAGCAAAATCTCGGCGTTTTCCGCGTAACTGCGAATCGCTGCCAGCGGTTGGTTGAGTTCGTGGCTGATACTCGCCGACATGGTGCCCAGGGCCGACAGCTTGCCGGCCTGTACCAGGTCATCCTGGGCACGGACCAACTCTTGCTGAGCCTGTTCGCGCTCCAGCACTTCCTGCTTCAACCGTCGGTTCAGTCCTTCCAGGTCGCTGGTGCGCTCGGCCACTCGGCCTTCCAATTCGTGACGGGCCTTGGCTTCGAAGGCGATTCGATCCAGGTAGTGGCGCCTGCGTTGCATCATCAGCCCGAGCAACAGCATCAAGACCAGCAAGGCCGCGCCACCGATGGCGACCACGGTGCGCACTGGACGATCAATCAGCGTGCGCGGGGCGAGAATGCTTACGCTCCAGCCGGTTTCCTCGATGGACTGGGTCTGGGTCAGCCAGGCGTTGGCGTTCAGGTTCAGCGGCTTGGGCTCGCGGGTCGGATACGGCTGTACCGCGCTGATGGCCTCGCGCTCGGCGTCATTCAAGGGCCGGGTCGCACGAAATCGCCATTCCTGTCGCGACGTGAGGATGACCACGCCGTTGTGGTCAGTCACCAGTAATTGTTCGGGAGTCTTGCCCCACAGGCTTTCGGTGTGGTCGAGGTCGACCTTGACCACCAGCACGCCGATGACTTTTTCGCGGTCGCGCACGGCGGCGGCAAAGAAATAACCGCGTTTGGCCGATGTCGTGCCGAGGCCGAAGAAGCGGCCCAGGTGTCCGGCCATGGCTTCGATGAAGTACGGCCGGAAGGCGAAATTGCGTCCGACGAAACTGTCGTGTTTGTCCCAGTTCGACGCGGCCAGGGTCTTGCCGGAAGGGTCCATCAGGTACATGACTTCGGCGCCGGTCTGGGCGCTGATGTTTTTCAGCAGCCGGTTGGCATTGCCTTGGGTCACGCCATCGTCCGGTGCCGACAAGGCGGCGCGCAAGGCCGGCAGGTCGCCGAGAATCTGTGGCAGCACCTCATAGCGGTGCAGCGTGCCCAACAGGTTGGCGACGTAGAGGTCCAGGGTCTGGCGGTTCTGCCCGGCCAACTCGCTGCGGTAATAACGTTCGGCCAGGTGTTCCAACGGCCACAGCAAGGGCGCCAGGCACAGCGCGAGCAAGGCCAGGCTGCGCCAACGGGGTCTGCGGGGAAGGGTGGAATTCATGAGCCTCGGACGCCTGTGGTGACAGGCGTATTATGCCTAGTTGCCTTGCAAATACTATTTGTAAGGCAGTACTAGGCTTGTCCGGCAAGGCACTGCTGCAACGCGCTTTGCCAGTCCGGTTGGCTCACTCCCCACTCCTTGAGCAGGCGCATGCAATCCAGGCGCGAGTTAAGTGGCCGCGGGGCTGGAGTCGGATAGGCGCTGGATTCAATGGGCTCCAGCTGCGCACACGGTTTGTGCCGATCGAGCAGGTTTTCGCCGATGGCCTGGGCGAAACCGAACCAGGACGTCTCGCCCCGGGCTGTCAGGTGATAGGTGCCCCAGGCGCCGGGTTGGCCGGCCTGCCAGCGCTCGATCAATTTCGCGGTGCTGTCGGCAATGGTGCCGGCCCAGGTCGGTGCGCCGACCTGGTCGGCGACCACCCGCAACTGCGGTTTTTCCTGTAACAGGCGTTGCATGGTCAACAGGAAGTTGCGGCCCTCGGTGGAGTACACCCAACTGGTGCGCAGAATCAGGTGCTGGCCACCAACCTGGCGGATGGCATTTTCGCCGGCCAGCTTGCTGCGTCCGTAGACACTCAGTGGGTTGGGCGTGTCGTCCTCGGTGTAGGGGGCAGGTTTGAGGCCGTCGAAGACGTAGTCGGTGGAGTAATGAATCAGCGGGACGCCCAGCGCAACCGCTGCCTGGGCCAGGATGCCCGGCGCCGTGGCATTGATGGCGAACGCCCGCTCCGGTTCACTTTCGGCCTGATCGACGGCCGTGTGGGCGGCGGCATTGATGATCAGGCCGGGCTTGAGGGCTTCGATGGGGGCACGCAGGGAATCCGGTTGTGCCAGGTCGAGCTGGTCGCTGCCGCGTACAGTCAACTCGCCCAGGCCGCTCAGGCGCGATTGGAGCGCCCGGGAAACCTGGCCATTCTGGCCGATGATCAGGATACGCAAGGGGGCACTCATGGGAACAGGTCGGCCTCGTGCAGGGCTTTGCCATTCAGGTCCTTGGCCGAGAGGATCGGCGCGCCTTCGAACTCCCAATCGATGGCCAACTGCGGATCGTCCCAGCGAATGCAGCGCTCGGCCGACGGTGCGTAGTAATCAGTGGTCTTGTAGAGGAAGTCCGCTGATTCGCTCAGTACGACGAAACCGTGGGCAAACCCTGGCGGGACCCACATCTGCCGGTGGTTCTGCGCCGACAGGCGTACGCTGGCCCATTGGCCGAAGGTCGGCGAGCTGCGGCGGATGTCCACCGCGACATCCAGCACTTCCCCCGCCGTGACGCGCACGAGTTTTCCCTGGGCTTGCTCGATCTGATAATGCAGGCCCCGCAGCACGCCTCTGGTGGAGCGTGAATGGTTGTCCTGGACGAACTGCAGAGTGCAGCCAGTCGCTTCGGCAAACGCCCGGGCATTGAAGCTTTCGTAGAAAAAACCCCGGTCGTCGCCAAAGACTTTCGGTTCGATGACCAGGACGTCTGGCAAGCGAGTGGCGATGACGTTCATCATGTTTCTCCGGCGATCTTGAACAAGTACTGGCCGTAGCCGGTCTTGCCAAAATACTGGGCGCGCTCAAGAACGTGCTCGCGGCTGACCCAACCTTGCTGGTAGGCAATTTCTTCCAGGCACGCCACTTTCAGGCCTTGGCGATGTTCGATGGTCTGCACGTATTGCGAGGCTTCCAGCAGGCTGTCGTGGGTGCCGGTGTCCAGCCAGGCGAAACCACGGCCGAAGCGCTCGACGTGCAGGTCGCCGCGTTGCAGGTAGGCATTGTTGACGTCAGTGATTTCCAGTTCGCCACGCTTGGACGGCTTGATGGCCTTGGCGATCTTGATCACGTCGTTATCGTAGAAATACAGGCCGGTCACCGCGTAGCTGGATTTGGGCGCGGTGGGTTTTTCTTCGATGGACATCGCCCGTCCTTCGGTATCGAAGTCGATCACGCCAAAACGCTCAGGGTCCTTGACCCAGTAGCCGAACACCGTCGCGCCACCCTGCCGGTTGACGGCGGTCTGCAATTGCTCGCCAAAATGCTGGCCGTGGAAAATATTGTCGCCCAGGATCAGGCACACCGAGTCGCTGCCAATGAACTGTTCGCCAATCAGGAACGCCTGGGCCAGGCCATCGGGCGTCGGCTGCTCGGCGTAGCTGAAATGCACGCCAAATTGATGACCGTCGCCCAAGAGGGCGCGGTATTGCGGCAGATCCTGCGGGGTGGAAATCACCAATATGTCCTTGATGCCGGCGAGCATCAGCACCGAGATCGGGTAATAAATCATCGGTTTGTCATAAACCGGCAAGAGTTGCTTGGAAACCCCAAGGGTGATCGGGTGCAAGCGTGTGCCGGAACCGCCGGCCAGAACAATGCCTTTCATCATGCCATTGCATCCTTGTTGTCGAGCGAGCCCAGGCGCTCGCCTTGATAGCTGCCGTCCTGGACACGTTGGCACCACAGCAGGTTTTCGAGGTACCACTGCACGGTCTTGCGCAGCCCGGTCTCGAAGGTTTCCCGTGGTGTCCAGCCCAGTTCTCGTTCGATCTTGCTGGCGTCGATGGCGTAGCGCAGGTCGTGGCCGGGGCGATCCTGGACGAAGCTGATCAGGTCGGCATAGTGCTCGACCCCTTCGGGCTTGCGTGGCGCCAGTTCTTCGAGCAGCGCGCAGATGCTGCGCACCACGTCGATGTTTTTCTGCTCGTTGTGCCCGCCAATGTTGTAAGTCTCGCCGACCATGCCTTCTGTGACGACCTTGAGCAGTGCACGGGCATGATCTTCGACAAACAGCCAGTCGCGCACTTGCTGGCCGTCGCCATAGACCGGCAACGGCTTGCCGGCCAGCGCGTTGAGAATCACCAGTGGAATGAGCTTCTCGGGGAAGTGAAACGGCCCGTAGTTATTGGAGCAGTTGGTCAACAGCACGGGCAAACCGTAGGTGCGCTGCCAGGCGCGGACCAGGTGGTCGGACGCTGCCTTGCTCGCCGAGTACGGTGAGCTTGGGGCATAGGCGGTGGTCTCGGTGAACAGGTCATCCACACCGTGCAGGTCGCCATACACTTCGTCGGTGGAAATGTGGTGGAAGCGAAACGCGCGTTTCTGCTGCTCGGGCAGGGCCTGCCAATAGGCTCGAGTGGCTTCCAGCAGGCTGTAGGTGCCCACGATATTGGTCTGGATGAAGTCCGCCGGGCCATCAATGGAGCGGTCTACATGGGACTCGGCCGCCAGATGCATGATGGCGTCAGGCTTGAATCGCGCCAGCACTGCACTGACGGTAGATTGATCGACGATATCGGCCTGGACGAATTCGTAGCGGCTGTCGTGATCGATACTGCTCAGTGATTCGAGATTGCCGGCATAGGTCAGCTTATCGAGGTTCAGGACCTGGTGTCCGGTATCAAGAATCAAGTGCCGTATGAGAGCCGAGCCGATGAAGCCGGCACCGCCAGTGATGAGAATGCGCATCCGGGTAAGCCTTTTTCCGTGAGACGACAGAGCCTTAGGAGCATAGCTTGTAGGCATGGCGGGGGCGGTGCAAGCGAATATCCTATGGACACGCCCTTCCCATATAGCCTCTCAGGAGGGCTGTGCATATTTTTGAACAGGAGGGGTTGCTTATCCCCCGACTCAGTGGCGTGATAGGCATCCGATCAAAACCACCTCAGGGGTCGTTGTATGCCGCTCACTACGTTGGTTCACCGTGCCAGTTTGCCAAGCCCACAGATCAGCGCCGAGCAGGCGTTGGTGCTGTTGCGCTTGAATTACGGACTCAGCGGCGACCTGCGACCCCTTGGCAGCAACCAGGACCTCAATTACCGAGTCGACAGCGAGCGCGGGCGCTTTGTGTTGAAAATTTGCCACGGCGACTACGCTGTCCAGGAGCTCCAGGCCCAACACGCTGCCCTCAAGCAGTTGGCCGGGCACGGCGCGGTGAAGGTGCCGCGGGTGATTACCGCCAGCAACGGCCAGGACCTGCTGACATTGGACGTCGACGGCCAAGCGGTCCATATGCGACTGCTGGAGTACATCGACGGCCAGTCCCTCACGCAGCTCAAACACCTGCCGCCTGAGTTGGTGACCGGCCTGGGCCGCCTGTGCGCGGAAATGGACCTGGCCCTGGCGACATTCGACCACCCAGGCCTGGATCGCACCCTGCAATGGGACGCGCGCCACGCTCCCGCCCTGGTCGATCATCTGTTGCCTGTCATCGACGACGATCAGCGGCGGCAACTGATCGCCGAGGTCGCGCAACAGGCCGAGCGGCGCTTGCAGCCGCTCAAGGCCAGCCTGCCGGTGCAGGCGATCCACATGGACATCACCGATGACAACGTGGTCTGGCAGCGCGATGCCCAGCGCCAATGGCAATTGCAGGGCGTCATCGATTTCGGCGACCTGATCCGCACCTGGCGCATCACCGACTTGTCGGTGACGTGTGCGGCCCTGCTGCACCACGCCGACGGCGATCCATTCTTCATCTTGCCGGCGATCAAGGCCTACCAGGCGGTCAATCCCTTGCAACGCGAAGAACTGCTGGCGCTGTGGCCACTGATCGTGGCGCGCGCCGCGGTACTGGTGCTCAGCGGTGAGCAGCAGGTCTCCATTGATCCGGACAACCAATACAGCCGCGACAACCTGGCCCATGAGTGGGAGATTTTCCGGGTCGCGCACTCGGTGCCCTTCGAACTGATGGAAGCGGCGATTCTCACCGCCGTCGGCCACAGCCTGCCGCCCATCGCCAGCGAAGGCTTTGCGCCGCTGTTGCCGACCTTGGTGGGGCGTGAGTTCGCGCTGATTGACCTGGGTGTACTGAGCCCGCATTTCGAGGCCGGCAATTGGGAGCAGCCGGGGATCGACCAGCGCCTGTTGAGCGAGGCCGCGGGCGTTCATGGCCTGGCCGCCAGCCGCTACGGGCAATACCGGTTATCCCGCACTCGGCCGGATAGCGCCGTCGAACCCGATACTTATCCACTGCACGTGGAGTTGAGCGTTCCTCGGGGGACGCCGCTCGAGTCCCCGTTCGCTGGGGTCGTGCACAAGACGGCCGACGGCCTGTTGCAGCTGGACAGCGCGCAGTTGAGCGTGCGGCTGTGGGGCGTGACGTCGCCGCTGCATTCCGGCGCGGCACTGGTCAAGGGGCAGGTGCTGGGCGAAGGGACGGGGTCGTTGCGGGTCCAGTTGTGTCGGGGCGCCCAGGTGGATCCACCACTGTTCTGCACACCTTCCAGGGCATTGGCCTGGCAAGCGCTATGCCCTTCGCCGGCGGTGCTGCTGGGGCTGGCTTGCGATGCCGAGCCGGAGATCGATCCCGAGGTGCTGCTGGCCCGTCGCGATGCGAGCTTTGCCCGTTCGCAGAAGCACTATTACGTGGATCCGCCGCGCATCGAGCGCGGCTGGCGCAATCACCTGATCGACATGCAGGGCCGCTCGTACCTGGACATGCTCAACAATGTCGCGGTGCTGGGCCATGGTCATCCACGCATGGCGGCAGTGGCTGCCCGGCAGTGGTCGCTGCTCAATACCAACTCGCGTTTCCACTATGCGGCGATCGCCGAATTTTCCGAACGCCTGCTGGCGTTGGCGCCGTCCAACATGGACCGGGTGTTCCTGGTCAACAGCGGCACCGAGGCCAACGACCTGGCGATCCGCCTGGCCTGGGCCTACAGCGGCGGGCGGGACATGCTCAGCGTATTGGAGGCCTATCACGGCTGGTCGGTGGCCGCCGATGCGGTCTCGACCTCCATCGCCGACAATCCCCAGGCGCTGAGCAGCCGCCCGGACTGGGTGCATCCGGTGACCGCACCGAACACCTATCGCGGCGAATTCCGTGGCCCCGACACTGCGCCGGACTACGTGCGCAGCGTCGAACACAACCTGGCGAAAATCGCTGAAAACAAGCGCCAGCTCGCCGGTTTCATCTGCGAACCGGTGTACGGCAACGCCGGTGGGATCGCGCTGCCGCCCGGTTACCTGAAGCAGGTCTACGCGATGGTGCGCGAGCGCGGTGGGGTCTGCATCGCCGACGAAGTACAGGTCGGTTACGGGCGCATGGGCGAGTTTTTCTGGGGCTTCGAAGAGCAAGGCGTGGTGCCGGACATCATCACCATGGCCAAGGGCATGGGCAACGGCCAGCCACTGGGTGCGGTCATTACCCGTCGAGAGATCGCCGAGGCGCTGGAAGCCGAGGGGTATTTCTTTTCGTCGGCCGGTGGCAGCCCGGTCAGTTGCCAGATCGGCATGGCGGTGCTGGATGTCATGGAAGAAGAGAACCTCTGGGAAAACGCCCGGGTGGTGGGTGGGCACTTCAAGGCGCGGCTGGAGGCCTTGATCGACCGCTATCCATTGGTCGGCGCGGTGCATGGCTCCGGGTTCTACCTGGGCGTGGAACTGATCCGCGACCGCGACACCCTGGAGCCGGCCACTGAAGAAACCACGGCGTTGTGCAACCGCCTGCGAGCGTTGGGGATCTTCATGCAACCGACCGGCGATTACCTGAACATCCTCAAGATCAAACCGCCGATGGTGACCACGCGCCAGAGCGTGGATTTCTTCGTCGATATGTTGGTGAAGGTCTTGGACGAGGGGCTGTAACTAATCTGGAACGCCAAGCTGTTCCCCTGTGGGAGCGAGCTTGCTCGCGATGACGGTGTCCAAGCCAATATTGATTTGGCTGACCCACCGCTATCGTGAGCAAGCTCACTCCCACAGGGTTTCGCGCTAATTCTATAAAATCGATTTTTGTCGATGTTTGGCGCTATTTTTTGATGGGTTTTAATTTTTCTGACTTTATTAGTCGATATTTATCGTTTATAAAGTTGCCACTGCCCATCGCCCAGGAGATGACCCATGACAACGTTGCACAGCACCCCCCGCGCGGATGGTTTCCACATGCCTGCCGAGTGGGCGACCCAGACCCAGGTCTGGATGATCTGGCCCGAGCGCCCGGACAACTGGCGCCTGGGCGGCAAGCCCGCGCAGGCCGCCCACGTAGCGGTCGCCAAGGCCATCGCCCGTTTTGAACCGGTGACCGTGGCGGTGTCTGCGGCCCAGTATGAAAATGCCCGGGCGCGTCTCGATGTGCCGAATATCCGCCTGGTGGAAATGTCCAGCGACGACGCCTGGGTTCGCGACACAGGGCCGACGTTCGTCATCAATGACAACGGCGAAGTGCGCGGTGTCGATTGGGATTTCAACGCCTGGGGCGGTTTCGACGGCGGCCTGTATGCACCGTGGAACCGTGATGCGCAAGTGGCCGGCAAGATCCTCGAGATCGAGCGCAGCCCGCGTTATCGCACCGAAGGTTTTGTGCTCGAGGGCGGCTCAATCCATGTGGATGGTGAAGGCACCCTGATCACCACCGAAGAGTGCCTGCTCAACCGCAATCGCAACCCGCACTTGAGCCGTGAAGAGATCGAGGCAGTGCTCAGCGCGCAGTTGGCGGTGGACAAGATCATCTGGCTGCCGGACGGTCTGTTCAATGACGAAACCGACGGCCATGTGGATAACTTCTGCTGCTACGTGCGGCCAGGTGAAGTCCTGCTTGCCTGGACCGACGACCCGCAAGACCCGAACTACACCCGCTGCCATGCGGCGATGAAGGTGCTGCAAAACAGCACTGACGCCAAGGGACGCCCGTTCACAGTGCACAAAATGCCGATTCCGGGGCCGTTGTACGCCACCGAGGAAGAATGTGCCGGCGTCGATGCGGTGGAGGGGTCCCAAGAGCGCAACCCAACCGTGCGGCTGGCCGGTTCCTATGTGAATTTCCTGATCGTCAACGGTGGCATCATCGCCCCAAGTTTTGACGATCCGCTGGACGCGCCGGCCAGGGACATCCTGCAGAACCTGTTCCCGCAGCACGAAGTGGTCATGGTGCCAGGGCGCGAACTGTTACTGGGGGGCGGGAATATCCATTGCCTTACTCAACAGCAACCTGCACCGCGGGCAAAATGAGTGGCGATGTAACAGCTGGGTGATATCGACCGCGCCGGCTCTAGGTCGGCTGTTTTGGATCCATCCTTGCAAGCCCGCGGCCCGATTGGGTCGTGGGTTTTTTTGTGCCTGTTTATTGGCGTGGCGGATACATTGGCATAGCTCTTGTATCTGTACTTTGGCAGTTCTGGGGAGAGAACTGAGTTGTTTTGTCATGAACCTTGGATAAATTGGCCGCTCATCAACCAGGAGAGGGCGCTGGAATGAATATGATAAGCGAGCGCACATGCCATCCCTTGGCCGTTAATGGTGAGTCGCTTCAAGCCTTGGCGCAGTGGTTGAAATCCAACGGAACGCGTCAGATCAGAGAACCTGATCCGCGCCAGGTAATCGTTGAGCGTTACCCCGTTGGCCTGTTCAGCGAGGCGGAGCTGGAAGCGTTGTGGGATGTGATGCAAGGATAGAATTCGACGGATTGATAAAAAGCGCTGGCCGGGATGGCAGCGCTTTTTTTGTGTCCGCCGGACTTCAAATCCGCACAGAACCCTGTGGGAGCGAGCTTGCTCGCGATCGCGGTGGATCAACAACACTGCTGTTGACTGACACACTGCCATCGCGAGCAAGCTCGCTCCCACAGGGGGTAGTGTTCAAATTCAATGGGCATTCGACCGATCCACGAAACACACTGAAAACCGTTCCAGCGTTTTTCCGCAGCGCTCCAGAGACTACCCTGCTGCCATCCAATCCCCATGGTTAGCGGAGCCCCCATGACCACTCTTCATTATATCTACGACCCGCTGTGCGGCTGGTGCTACGGCGCCAAGCCGTTGGTGCAGGCCGCTCGAAGCGTATTGCCGGTGATTGCTCATGGCGGCGGCATGATGACCGGTGCCAATCGCCAGCAGGTTTCGCCGCAATTGCGCGATTACGTGATGCCCCACGACCGGCGCATCGCCGAATCTTCCGGGCAACCGTTTGGCGAGGCCTATTTCGAAGGTTTGCTGTGTGACCACAGCGCCGTGTTCGATTCGGCGGCGCCGACCGCCGCCATCCTCGCTGCCGAACAGCTCGACGGCCACGGCCTGGAATTGCTCGGACGCCTGCAAACCGCACACTACGTCGAGGGCCGGCGTATCTCTGACGAAGCTGTCCTGCTGGAACTCGCTCAATCTATTGGCCTGCCAGCCCAGGCGTTCCTGGCGGCATTGCCTGCGGTTGACGTGCAGGGGCATATCAAGGCCAGTCGTACCTTGCTGGCTCAGGTCGGCGGCCAGGGTTTTCCGACCTTGGCCCTGGAGCAGGACGGCCAGTTCACGCTGATCGACATCGGCCCCTGGCTCGGCAAACCCGAGGCGTTCGCCCAATGGCTGACGCAAGCCTTGCCGGTTCAGGCCTCCACGTCATCAGCGGCCTGCGGTCTTGACGGTTGTTCGCGGTGAGCAGTTCCTAGACATTTTTTGCCTGATTACAGACGTTTCACGAAATTGACACACCGTTGAGGGCGCGACTAGGATTCGCCTACGCCTGTGGCTAACAACCATGACTCTTAAATAATAAAAAGGCCCGACACGATTACTCGTGGGCGGGCCTTTTCATTATTTCCAGGAGCAAGAGTCCGAAAAAGAGCGCAAGAGCGCCATTTCGGTTGCCCGCCACAGTGCGTATCAACCCGTACAAGGAAAATAAACATGTTGAACAAACGCATTAGTTTGATCGCACTGGGGATCTTGAGCACGACACACGCCATGGCCAACGACCAGGCGCAGTCCAAGGGGTTCGTTGAAGACAGCAGCTTGAAAGTGCTGTTGCGCAACGCTTATATCAACCGCGACTACAAAGATGGCAACGAAGACAAGGCCGAATGGGGCCAAGCGGCCATCGGTACCTTCTCGTCCGGCTTCACCCAGGGCACCGTGGGTGTCGGTGTGGATGCGTTCGGCCTGTACGCGCTGCGTCTGGACGGCGGCAAAGGCCGCAGCGGTGCGGGCGGCATCGACTTCTTCAAGCAAGGCGACAGCGGCAACGCGGCCGATGACCTGTCCAAGTTCGGGGCAGCGGTCAAGTTCCGCGTCTCCAACACCGTGCTGGCCTACGGCGACCAGATGCCGGCCCTGCCGGTGCTCAACTATGACAACTCGCGCCTGTTGCCGGAAAGCTACACCGGCACGTTGATCACCTCCAAGGAGATCAAGGGCCTGGAACTCAATGCCGGCCGCTTCACCGCCGAATCGCGCAAGAGCGCTGAAGGTCGTGACAGCGGTGGCCTGAAGTCGATCAACGTCTTGGGCGGCAGCTATCAGTTCACCGAGCAGTTCAAGGCTTCGCTCTACGCTTCGGATGTCGAAGACGTATTGAAGAAGCAATACGTGAACGCCAACTATGTGTTCCCGCTGGCCAAGGATCAGTCCCTGACCCTGGATTTCAACGGTTATCGCACCAAGCTGGACAACAGCTACGTTCGTGAAAACAACGTCACCGGCGATGACAACAAGATCTGGAGCCTGGCTGCCACCTTCGCCACGGGCCCGCACAGCTTCACGCTCGCCCATCAGCGCAGCACCGGCGACAGCAACCTGGGCTACGCCTACGGCGGCTATCAGCGCGGGCAGAATCGGGTGGGTGATGGCGGTAACACGATCTACCTGGCCAACTCCTACTGGTCCGACTTCAACGCTGAAGACGAACGCAGCTGGCAGTTGGGCTATGGCCTGGACTTCACCACCTTCGGCGTACCGGGCCTGACCTATAACGTCGCTTATGTGCGTGGCGATAACATCACCACGTCCACCAGCGAAGGCGGTACCGAGCGCGAGATCTTCAACCAGTTCAAGTACGTGGTCCAGGGCGGCCCGGCCAAGGACTTGAGCGTAAGGTTGCGCAGTTCCGTGCTGCGGGTGTCGCAGAAATCCAGCGAGTACAACGTCAGCGGCAATGAGCTGCGGGTGTTTGTGGATTACCCGATCAACGTCTTCTGATGCCTGATCGCGTTGTAAGTGGGTAAAACCGTGGCGAGGGAGCTTGCTCCCGCTGGCCGTAGGAGCTGCCGAAGGCTGCGATCTTTTGATCTTTTGATCTTTCGCTTGAGACTCAAGCGTCTGGGGAAAGATCGCAGCCTCGTTGCACTCGACAGCTCCTACGAGCCCAGCGAGGGCAAGCTCCCTTGCCACAACTAATTCGTGCCTGCCTGAAGTGAATAGCGTTGCGACCTCAAACTCGGGTCTTTTTGGCTTTTAGTGCAATAAATACCGCTGTAACCGCCTGTTTCCCTGAGCAAAAGTCGTACTAATGCAACTTTGCCCGCCGTTTCAAGCTCCGCTTGAAATGCCTCAAATACTTTCTCATGGACGTAAATCCTGCACCTACTAGATTAGGCCGCTCAATGCAGCGGAGACCTATGAAAAATGATCGTTTTGAACAGGGAAGTGGGCGAAGCGCTAAGACGTGACAAATACGTCAACGTTCGCGGTGGGGACTTCAACCTCTACGGTCATTTCGGCGATTTTGTCCGGCTGACCAAAAGCTGGGAAAACATGGAGCCCGACAGTTACTACGGCCAGGCCGAGTCAGGCATGCGTTTTCGCCGCTACAGCGACTTCGAATATAACCCTACGACCCGCGCGCTCACGCAGCTCGAACACCGGGCCTACGTTCAGTCCAAGGCCAACAACAGTTATGTCGGCGGACTGGAGCGGCACTTCCAGGACTTCTCCAACGAAGTGATCAATTCGCCCGTGATGCGCAGCCTGATCGACACGGACTTCGAGGTCTACAAGAACGTCTTGCCGCAGGAGCTGCACGATGAAATCTGGCAGTGCCAGATCCATCAGATCCGCATCGAGATCAAGCCGGGCAAACAGCTGGAAATCACCCCCGAAGGGATTCACTGCGACGGCTATCCGTTCAGCGGCGTGCACTTCTGGGGCCGTCAGAATGTGGCCGGTGCGGAAAGCCGCTTGTACAGCGCCCAGGAAGAACAGTTGGCGGCGACGACCTACGAGGACATCCTCGACACGACGTTTTTCCTGGATCGCGACATGCGCCATTACGTGACCCCGGCGCGCAACACCCATAGCCATGACATGGCGTACCGGCAGATCCTGGCCATTTCCTTCTCGCGGCCCGGGACCGCTTTCGACATTGTTCGCTGAACGGCTCGAACCCATGGACGAGCCGACGCAACAGGTCCTGTTGCGCCGGGCCATGGTCCGGGACGCCGAGCGACTGGAGCGGTTCTTTCGCGCTTTCGACGAAGTGTCGTTCTGCGAATGGCAGGATGCCCGATTCTTGCGCGGTGTGTTGTTGCAGGACACCACCACCGCGTACCTGGCCATCGATGCGAGCGGTGACGTGGTGGGCGCGGTGGTCGGCGGTATGCTCGGTACCCGTGGCACGATCAATCACTTGGCGGTCAACCCGCAGCATCGCACCAAAGGCCTGGGCCAGCGCCTGGTCGAAGCCGCGTCGGCTGACATGAAACGGGTCGGTGTGCTGCGCATGTTCCTTTTCGTCGACGATGCTAATCTGGCCGGCAAGCGCTTCTGGGCGGCCCAGGGCTTCTGTGAGCCCCGGGGTGAAACCACCTTCGAGAGGGATTTATGAACAAGACTTCCAGCCAGCCGCTGGCGGTCGAACCACAAGCCTCGCGTACCTTTGCTGAAGCCAGTCCGGTGGTAGCGGGTTATTTCACGGTTTCGTTTGTGTTCGGTCTGATGGCGGTCAACGCCGGGTTGCCCCTGTGGTTGCCGGTGGCGATGTGCCTGTTCGTTTATGCGGGCGCTGCGCAATTCGCCGCGCTGGCGTTGATTTCCAGCGGTGCGTCGCTGACCACCATCGTGCTTACCACGTTCCTGATCAATGCCCGGCACATGCTGATGTCGGTCTACATGGCCAAGGCGCTGCGTGCGCTGGGGCTCAGCCGTTTCGAGCGCTGGTGCTACGCGGCGGGGCTGACGGACGAGTCGTTTGCGTTCCACAGCGTCAAGCTCGGCAGCGGGGCGCCGGTGAGCGTGCGCTACCTGGTCGGCTTCAACCTGTTCTGCCACACATCCTGGGTGCTGGGTGGCTTGCTGGGCGCCGTATGTGCGCAATACGCGGCGCACCTCATCAAATACCAGCTCGACTATGCCCTGACCGCGATGATGCTCTATGTGCTGGTTTCGTTGTGCAACACCCGCAACAAACTGATCGCAGCCCTGGCGGCTGTCGTCTGCATGGGCGGGCTGAGCCTGCTGGGCAGCTCGCCATTCAATGTCTTCATTGCCACGTTCGTTGGCTGCGGGGTGGGCGTATGCCTGACCAAACGTTCCTGATCCTGGTCGTGGTCCTGATGATGGCCGTGACCTTCCTGCCGCGCGCCCTGCCGTTGCAGATCAATACCGAACACTGGCCGCCCTTTATTGCCCGCGCCCTGGAATACCTGCCAGTGGCGATCGTCGCTGCCATCAGCCTGACGCCCTTGTTGATCAAGGATCAGCGGATACAACTCGACCGCCCTGAGTTTTATGCCGCGATTCCGACGCTGTTATGTGCGTATTTCAGCCGCAACCTGTTTCTCAGTGTGGCGGTGGGCACGGCGGCGTACATCGCGCTCGGTTCGTTCCTGTAGCGTCAGGTCCACCACATCGTGCAGTGCCTGGCCGGACAACTCCGGATTGTTCACCGCCAGGCGGACTTCAAGGAAGTCCTCGAAATCCGGGAAAATCGCCAAGCCGTTGCGCAACGCGGCTTCCCGGGACACCAGCCCCAAGCCATCGAGCTGTGTGATCAATGACAACGTCAGCGTCTCACTGCAGGAATACACCATGCGCTGGCTTGACCCGTATTCACCCAGACCGGCGTCGAGAAAGCGCAGGAAGCTGCGGGAGTACGGGCATTCTTCTGCCGGACGCACCTGAAACTTGTCACCGAGCAGGCCAAGGGAATCGTCTGCATCGCCACAATGGGCGCCGACCACCCGCACCTGCACATCGGGCATGGTGATGCTGGTAAAACCGCCCTGTTGCTGGCCGATCAGGATCGCCAGGTCAAAATCTTCATTCCTGAGTTTGCTCAGGTTCTCCATCGACTCGGCGTAGCTGAATTCCAGTTGATACTGGGGGAACACAGCGATCAACCGGTCGATCATTCGTCGGTTGAACTCCGCCGGCAGGGTGGTATTGAGCGCCACTCTGAGGGTGCGCTGTCGCGGGGTCTTGAGCGCCGCGACTTTCTCCTCCAACTGCCGGGTGGCAACCAGCACCTGATCCATGAAGGGGGTCAGTTCCGAGCCTTGGCTCGTCAACGTCAGGCCCTTGTTCGAGCGCCGGAACAACCGGAAACCGAACTGTTCCTCGACCTTGTTCAACTGCGCCGCCAACGCCTGCACCGTGAGGCACGAATGCTCGGCCGCTGCCGACAACGAGCCGGTCTGCACGATACGCATGAGGTTGCGTAGGGTTCTGCTATCCATGAGGTAATGCCCTCTGCTTAAGTGGGCTCGCTATTGTTGTGCACCTGGGCCGGGCCAGGCAGTGCATGCCGGCTATCATCATGCACCTTGCCACGATTGTCGCGATTTTGTGCCGAAAAACGCCGGGAGGCGATGGTTGGAGCTTATGCGGGATTTGGGGATTTTGCCGGTTTGGCGTGAACAGGCTTGTATCGTCCGTCTGGTTAACGCTTTGCCTGCAACCGTGTCAGAAATTTCCCAGGAAAGAAAAGACTCTGGCTGATATCCGTGTGTTGTTCGAACGGTTGAAATGTGGCGCTTACATTAGAGAAGCATCGCCACGTCTGGATCGGTTGGATAAAGGTAATTGCCGGCGTCTACGAAACATGCAAGTGGTTGCTGAAGGTCACTTGCATGAATCTTCCTGGGACGAAGGAGGTGTCTGGGCAAACAAGCTGGAAAGATCTTGGCTTGCCTGATATTCGAGATATTTCGGTTGCACCAACAGCCTCCCCAGTGCATGAGTTACCCGGTGCCGTTGACTTCGACAGTGCCCTGAAGCAGGTAGCCTTGGGTTTTGGGCTGCAGGAAGATATGGATACCGTCTGGATAGACACACCGTATGTGCCGGTGATTGTCAGACGTCGCTACCTTCTACATATCGTTGAGAAAAGACCCAACGCTCGAGAGCGCTTCACGGAATTTGCAGTGGATACGGTGCGCAACCCTTTGGAGATTTGGCGGGTTTTCTACTCTGATGGGTCGTATCGCCTCGCGTTCATCGGCGCTTACGCGGCGAAATACCAGATGCTTGTGGTGATCAATGTCGATCATGGGTACGTACTCTGGAATTTCATGAATTGCGATAAGAAAGCACTCAACAAACACAGGCATGGCCATTTGGTTTATCAGCGATGCTTGGGCCCCCAAGAATGAAAAAAGCAGCCCAGGGGCTGCTTTTCTTGAAGAGTCGCTTGATATTGTGCTCCCTCAAGCAGGGGAGAAGAGGTCTCACCCGAGCGCTGATGTTCAGGTTATCAACGGGGTTCCTAACGCCGACTATCGCCACCTGAAGGCAGTCGGTTTCGCGCTCTTGAAGTCGATTTTCTGGTATGGCTAAGGTTTATGTCAATCCGTGCCGCGATCTTCTTCAAGTCAGAAATGTAACAGGGGAGAAGCCTGAAAAATTATCTATTCAGACTTGCTTGTTCGTTTACGAATAAAAACTTAAAAATAATCCACATCTGTACTATCCTCTAAGCACCACCACGCGACAAAGGAGCCCAAACCCATGGCGACTTCCTCCATCACGCTCAACGCACAGCAACAATTGGACTCCCCGGACGCGGGTCGAGTCGCGTTGAAGTTTTTCTTCAACCTCATGGCGCTCTGGGGCTGCAGCGTCGAGCAGCAGCGCACATTGCTGGGCAAGGTCGGAAACACGACCTTTTACAAATACAAACAATTGCCGGAAAACGTGAAGCTGCCTCGCGATACGCTCGAGCGCATTTCCTACCTCATGGGTATCCACAAGGCGCTGAGCATTATCTTCAGCAATAGCCGGGACCGTGCTTATCAATGGGTCAGCAGCCCGAACACTGCGGCACCGTTCAACGGCCAGTCGGCGCTGTCCTACATGCTGACCGGGCGAGTGGTGGACATCGCCGATGTGCGGCGATACCTCGACGGAGTGCGCGGTTAATGGTGCCACCACTGGCGGACCCGCAATGGAAACGGGCCTATCGGATCGTCAACAGCAGCTTCCCGCCGATTTCGCTGTTTGAAGACGTACTCGACCCCGAAGACCTGCCCACGGCCTACGCCCTGGAAGCGTTGACCAACGATCGGCTGATGGAACAAGCCGGCGTGCTCTCCCGGGTACGTCCCGAGGACCGCATTTCCGGGCCCGGCTCCTCACCGGTGATGGCGGCGTTTACCCACATCGGCAAAAGCAGCCGCTTCAGCGACGGCACATTCGGCGTCTACTACGCTGCCAGCAGCCAGGAAGCCGCCATTGCCGAGACCTGCTACCACCAGGCGCGATTTCTTGGCGCGACCAACGAGCCAGACCTGGAGTTGACCATGCGCACCTACGTCAACAAGGTCGTCAAACCTCTGCACGACATCCGCCACGACTACCCCCACCTCCACAACCCGGACCCTACCGCCTACGGCCCGTCCCAAGTGTTTGCCCGGCAGCTGCGTGAAACCCTGTCGTGGGGGCTGCTGTACAAAAGCGTCCGCCTGCCCGGCCACGAATGCGTGGCCGCGTTTCGCCCGCCGGCGGTTTCGATTCCGACGCAGGGCAAGCACATTCGGTATGTCTGGAATGCCCAGAAACGGGAGATTTCGTTTGTGTTTGAGGTGAGCGAGGTGTGAGTCAGGCTTTTAGGGTGTTTTATGGCTGGGCAATAATTATTGCCCAGCCATAATGTTCAATAATTGGCGATTATTGAAAGCAGAGCCTGCTGTGCAGCCCAGCGGGAGCAAGCTCCCTCGCCACAAAAGCGCCGATTGATCAAATCTTGAACTGCTGCACCGAAGCCTGCATCGACCCCGCCGCATTGTTCAATTGATCCGCCGTTTGCGTCAGGGTGTGAATCGAACGGGTGTTCTCGCGGGACTGCTCGGCAATCGACTCCACCCGCTGGGCCATCTCATCGCTGGCCTTGGATTGCTCGGCAATGGTCTGGGAAATTTCCTCCACCACTTCGGCCGCATGCCGGGCGCCGGTGCGGATTTCGCTGATGGATACCCCGGCCTGCTGGGCCAGGTTGACGCCTTCGTCCACGCGGCTGACGCAAGCTTGCATGTTCGCCACCGCGTCCCGTGCGCTGGACTGGATGCGCTCGATCATCGCGGTGATTTCCTGAGTGGACTGCGTGGTGCGCGCCGCCAGGTTGCGCACCTCGTCGGCCACCACCGCAAAACCACGCCCCGCCTCACCGGCGCGGGCGGCTTCGATGGCGGCGTTGAGGGCCAGCAAGTTGGTCTGTTCGGCGATGCTCTTGATCACCTGGATGATCGAATGAATGTCTTCGGACGAAGCGTCCAGCGCGGTGATCTTGCTGGACGACTGGTTGACCACCTCGGCGATCCGGCTCATGCCCTCCACCACGCCGAGAATCACCTGGCCACCGCTGCTCGCCAAATGCTCGGACTGCGCGGAAATCGTCCGGGCACTGTCGGCGTGCTGATGGATCTGGCTGATATTCGCCATCATCTGCTCCATGCTCGCCGCCATGCTGGTCGCGCTCTGGGCCTGCTGATCGGCGCTGGACACAATCTGCCGCGCCGTATCGCCCAGGTGCCGGGACGTGCCGTGCAACTCATCGCTCTGGCCGCGGATCGTGGCGATCATCTGCCGCAGATTGGTCTGCATCTGCTCGATCACACCTTGCAACTGACCCAGCTCATCCTTGCTCTTAGCCCCCATCGAGCGCTGCAGATCCCCTTGGGAAATCGCCTGGGTATTGAGGATGATCTTGTTCAGCGGCGTCAGCACTGCCTTGAGCAGGCTCCACGACAACAATGCCAGTGCCACACAAGTGGCCAACAAAGTAACGATCATCCAGTTTTGCGACGTTTGAATGCTGCTGTCCTGATGTTCGCGGGACGACTGCGCCTGGTTCTCGATCAACTCGCTCACTGCTTCGTTGCGTTCCTCCAGCGCTGAAAACGCCTTGTCGAACTCCGCGCGCAACGCATGGCCATCCTGGGAGCCACTCAGTGCCTTGCCGATTATTTGCTTGGCTTTGTCGATGTAGGTTTCGACCTGTGGTTTGAGCTCGCCAATCGCCTTGGCGACATCCCCTGGCAACTTGGCCTCGGCGTTTTCGGCGATAACCTTGCGCATCCGCTGCGTATGCTCATCGAACGCCTCCAGCACCTCCTTCGACCCCTGGGCATCCCCCGGCTTCACCAGCAGAGCGGCGAGCACATCGGCACGAATGGCGTCGTGCATCATGTCCGCTTCCATGTGCTTGCGCATGGCCGAAATACTGGTCTCGTTCTGCACCAGGGCCTCGGTCATGGAGTGATAACCCCACAACCCGATACCGCCGAGCAACAGCGCAAAAGAAAGACTGACCAACCCCGAGCCTATGATCTTGGTGCGGATCTTCATCGCTTACTGCTCCTGGAGCGGGGGAATTCTGGGAAAGTGTAGTCGAGCGCCAGCCGAGCCTTGGGACAGGCCAGGCTCTTATTCGAGGCTATCGGCGGGGGAAATGATTAGATGAATATGCCGCAAATTGTTTGGGCCAGGGACAGGGAGAACCTGTGGCGAGGGAGCTTGCTCCCGCTGGGCTGCGAAGCAGCCCTTCTTTAACTGCCCCGGCAGACTAAACCCAATGCTGCCCCGCTCAGTGAGCAGCATTGCGCCTGCGGTTCTTAAGCAGGATTACTCCCCGGCGCCTCCAGCACCTTCACCACGTCATCGATGACGGCCTTGCTCATATCCTGTAGATAACACGACGCCCAGGCATATCGATCCGTGCTGCGAATCATCGCCGCGTCCTCGGCCAGGACCTTGGCGACGTGGAGCAGGTCGGAGGCGTGGGACAGGGCTTCGCCGATGGGGATGCCGCTGTTGACGCGGAATAGGGGGCGGTCGGAGTGGTAGCAGAAGGGGGTTAGGCCTGGGGTTTTGAGGTCTTTGGGTGAGAGCTGCCAAGTTCGTTCTCAGGCGAATGGGTGACAGCTGTGCGCAGGCTGAGAAACCGGAGATACAGGAACCCGGCAGACCCGAAGGTCTCCCACGCACAGCCGCCATTGCACGGAATGCGGACATAAAAAAACGCCGCAAAACGTGGTTCGGGCGCTGTAGCGCCTGCATCTTACTCGGGTTCTCAGGCCCGGTCGCTGAATTGGCAGCGACAGTTGGAGAGTAGCGGGCGATGGGGGAGGCTGCAATCGTGGCGCGATGCTGGCGGATGAGGTTTAGGTAGTTTTATGGCTGGGCAATAATTCGCGTCGTGGCCAATGGCGTCGACTGTGCGACGCACGGGCACACAAGTGTTTGGAGGCGATTCCAATGGGTGATGAATACGAGCAGTTTCAACAGGGTTTGCTCGAATCTGTGCTTCAAATGACAGCGGGAGAAAACATGCAGGTTGTGGTCAGTCAGAGTCAATTACCTTCAAAGGTGGTACTGATGAACGAGGATGATGTGGCCTTGATCCATAAGGCGCGAGAGCGGCTTGCTGCTCCACAGCGAGTTAAAGTTTCAATGGATGATCTATAGCCCCGGAGTTGGGTGGACGGGTAGAGATGGCGCAGCAGGAAGTAATCGTGAAACAGTGCTTGCTCATATCGTCACAAACGTTGAAAAGCAAGCAAGCCCGAAAACCTTCATCATTGAGGTTGTCATGACCAAAATATTTCTAAATCTGCCGCGAAGAAATGGGACGAATTTATTTTCCTGAGGCAAAGGATGCTGTTTGGTTGAGGTTGCTTCAGTCGTGGCGTTAAAAGAAAGGCTGCCCGTTGTCTGGGCTGAAAGATTGTCGGTGGGTTTGGCGGCCTCATCGCGAGCAAGCTCGCTCCCACAGGTTTTTCAGGGTGTGGAGGAAAAGTGAACACCCCAGAAACAACAAAGCCCTCGCATTTCTGCGAGGGCTTCGTTTTGTATGGTGCCGGCACCAGGAGTCGAACCCGGGACCTACTGATTACAAGTCAGTTGCTCTACCAACTGAGCTATACCGGCGTGTGGGCGACGATTATAGCGATTGGGTGCGTTCTGTAAACCCCTGAATTCTGACTATTTTTGCGCAGGTCCGGCTCAAGCGCGGTGCAGCAGGTTGCGCAGTTTGTTCAGGGCGCGCCAGGTGCGGCTGTTTTGCATGGCGTGGAGTTGGGCTTCGGCCTGTTCGGCGCGTTGCAGGGCGGCGCTGAGCTGTTGGTCTGCGTCGTCGATGGGGTGGCTGAGTTTGTGGCCTTTGCAGAGTTGGAAGCCGTCGAGGTTGCACGGGGGGATGTCGAAGGCGGGTTTGAGAGCCAGGTGTTCTTCGGCGAGGTAGTAGGTGTTGATGCCGTCGAACAGGATGGACTGGTAGCCGGCATCAGTGATGAGGGTTTCCCAGGTTTGGTCGCGGGCCCACGGGGTTTCGACGAGGATGATCCAGGGGCGCCAGCGGCTGAAGTCCATGCCGCGCAGCACGGTTTCTTCGTGGCCTTCGACGTCGATTTTCAGGAAGTGGATGGGACGATCCTGGGCGTATTGCTCGCAGATGGAGGCCAGGGTGCGGGATTGGACGGTCTGGTTGCGCACGTCCATGCCGGCGTCGCGGTGTTGTTGGGCGACGCTGGCTTCCACCGTGGACAGGCCTGTGTCGGCGATGGTGTAGAAGGTCAGGCTCTCGGCGTTTTCGCCGGCCACGCATTGCAGGTTGGTGTCGTGGGGGCGTTGTTGGCAGAGGGCGTCGTAGTAGGCCGGCACCGGTTCGATGTTGATGCCGCGCCAGCCGCGGTCGTAAAAGGCGCGGGTGACCGAATCATCGGTCGGATGGTTGGCGCCGACGTCGAGGTAAAAGCCGTTTTCTACCGATTGAAGGGCGCGCCACAGGCGTATGTCTTCGAAGTTTTGTGCGTAGGAAATGAACGTCACGGCCAGTCCTTGAGTGTGTCGGCATTGTGTCAATCACGATACGTGGGGCTGTTGTATAGCACGGGCGCGATGGACGCAATTACTGGCGCGGGGCAGCACTGAATTCGGCGGTTATGTCGTTTTGCTTAGACGCTTATGCACAACGGACAGGATGAGACGCAGGTTACTTCGCGATTTTGTGACCGCGGTCGCGTTTCGTCGCAAATGCCTGTTTTCATGGTTTTTTATCCATGTGAACAAAAAATGACCAATGCACATTCGGTCAGGAAATCACGGTTTTCTTGAATTCGAGTTTATTTCATCAACAGAGTTATCCACAGGCTGTTTCGTCTCAGTAACGCTCTGCCAGCAACAGCAGATTGCGTGGCGTCAGTGGCGTTTCGCAGAAGGTGCCGAGGCGAACTTCGTAGCCCTTTTGCGTGAGGAAAAGCGCCCGATCCAGTACCAGCCAAAGCTCCAGCGGTCGCCGGAAAAGGCCTCGCAACAACTCCAGGTTGCGCACTTCGGCCAAGCGTTGATGGCCCGCTGCTTCCAAGGCAACCCAATCAGGCGTGCCGACTGTGGATAAGTCTTTCAGGGCCGCCAGATCGATGCAGTACTGGGCGAAGGATTTTTCCAACCAAACGGTAGGCAATGATGGCGTGGGCAAGTAGTCGTCGCACCCTCTGATTTGCCGTTGCAGCAAATCGAAGCCCAGGCGCCAGGCCATGGAGTGGTCCCGTTGTCTTCTGACGCGGGCGCCAGCAGTGACGGTTTCGGTCTGCGGCAGGCTGAGATCGTCGAGCGACAGCTGTAGGGCAGAGCCCTTGGCGGCGTCGGACAGTGCCTGATAACGCTCGCTGCTGATGCGGTTGTAACAGCACGGCGCGATAGCCAGTTGTGCACAACCAACGGCGCTGGCGAGCTGCATCAAGCGTACATGCAGGTCGCCGCAGGCGTGCAAAGCTACGGGGGTGTGTTCGGGATGAAGTGCCTGGGTTGCGTCCGCCGCCAGCACGTCTTGTTGCAGGTGCGTGGCGGGCAGGTGATGGCGCAGGCTCAGTTGTTGGCCGCTGGCGACCAGTGCGGGGTCGTATTCCAGGCAGGTCAGTTGCTGCTCACCGTGCAGCAGGCGTCGACCGAGGTGGCCTTTGCCGGCGCACCAATCGAGCCAGTGAGTCGGCTGGGTGGTGAAGTGCAAGCGGCTGGCGAAGGCTTCGATCTGCTGCCATTTGCGTCCGGGCACGTCGACGTTGAGGCGATGGTTTGGTGCCTGGAGCGTGCTGGCCGGCAATTCTGCGACAGTGATAAGTGCACGGGAGATCGCGGCCAATTCCGGGAATGGCGCTGGCGCGTCTTCCATCAACCAAGGCTGATGATGGTCGTTTTCCGCAGCTTCCAGCGAACGCTGGCGTAGCCATCGGGCCAATTCCGGGTGGGACGTTTCCCAAGGCAATTGCAGGTGGGTGAACGGACGCGGTTTCCACAGTGCCTGGTGCGCTGTGAGAAAAACGTCCAGCGCCGTGAAGCGGGCGAGCAGTGCCTCGCCCGTCAGAATGTCGCTGTCAGCGACCTTGGCAGGCATCGACGCGCAACCAGCGTTCCAGTTGCTTGAAACCTTGCACCAGGACGAAGGACATCAATAGGTAGAACATGCCGGCCGCGAAGAAGATCTCCACCGGCATATAGGTCCGGGCAATGATGGTGCGGGCCATGCCGGTGAGTTCCAGCAAGGTCACGGTACTCGCCAGGGCACTGGCCTTGAGCATCAGGATCACTTCGTTGCTGTAGGCCGGCAGGCCGATGCGTGCGGCGCGGGGCAGCATGATGTAGAGCAGCGCCTTGGGCCGCGACATGCCCAGGGCCCGTGCGGCCTCGATCTCGCCCTTTGGGATGGCCTGGATCGCTCCGCGCAGGATCTCGGCGATGTAGGCGGCGGTGTGCAGGGTCATGGTGGCCGTGGCGCACCAGAACGGATCCCGCAGGTACGGCCACATCGCGCTGCTGCGCACGGCATCGAATTGCGCCAGGCCGTAGTAGACCAAGAACAGTTGGACCAACAGCGGCGTGCCACGGAAAAAGAAGATGTAGGCATAGGGCAATGCCCGCACTTGCCACAGACGTGAAGAACGGGCGATGCCCAGCGGAATCGCCAGCAGCAGCCCGGCGATCACGGCGATGGCCACCAGCTCCAAGGTCAGTGTCGCGCCTTGGGCCAGCTTCGGCAGCCATTTGATGATGACGTCCCAGTTCATTGGGTGCTCCTGGTAAATCCACGGGCGGCGCGTCGTTCCAGCAGGTGCATGCCGATCATGGCGAACACCGTCAGCCCCAGGTACATGAAGGCTGCGACCATATAGAAGGTGAACGGTTGCTTGGACACGGTCACGCCGATTTGCGCATGGCGCATGATTTCTTCCAGGCCGATCACCGAGACCAGCGCGGTGTCCTTCATCAGGATCATGAACAGGTTGCCCAGCCCGGGCAGGGCAATGCGCCACATCTGCGGCATGATCAATCGGGTGAAGATCCGCCACTTCGACAGGCCCAGGGCGACGCCGGCCTCGCGATGGCCCTTGGGAATCGCCAGGATCGCGCCGCGAAACACTTCCGTGGCGTAGGCGCCAAAGCACAGGCCCAGGGCAATGACCCCGGCGGCGAAGGCGTTGAGGGCAAGGTCGGGATTGCCGAAGTACTCACCCAAGGCCCGCATCAGGTTAACGGTGCCGAAATAGATCAATAGCACCCAGAGCAATTCCGGGATGCCGCGAACCAGTGTTGAATAAGTGCCGCCCAGCCATTGCAGCGGCTTGTACGGCGAGGTCTTGGCCAAGGCGCCGAGCAGGCCGAGCACCAGTCCCAGGCAGAGGGCCGTGAGCGCCAGTTTGACGGTCATCAGCGCGCCGGCGGCAAGCGCCGGGCCGAATCCGTAGAGATCGATCATCATGGGTAAGAGTTCATATCGCGGCAGGCTTTGCTAAGGGCCGGTGCTGCCAGGGAACAGCGCCGGCCAGGCACGTCAGTATCAATAGATGCTGAACGGGAAGTACTTGTCGTTGATCTTTTTATAGGTGCCGTCGGCAATGATTTCCTTGAGGGCGGCGTTCAGCTTGTTGCGCAGTTCGTCGTTACCCTTGCGCACCGCCATGGCGATCTTGTCGCCTTCCACCACCGGGTCGCCCTTGAATTCGTAAGCACGGCCAGCGTCGGTTTTCAGCCAGTCGTAGTTCACGTATTTGTCCGCCAGGATCGCGTCGACGCGACCGGAGGTCAGGTCCAGGTAGGCGTTTTCCTGGGTGTCGTAGAGCTTGGCGGTGATATCGCTGCCCAGTTCGTCTTCCAGCCAGGTGCCGGCGAGGGTAGAGCGCTGTGCCCCGATGACCTTGCCCTTGAGAGACTCTTTATCGACTTTGAAATCGACGTTTTTCGGTGCGATGAATTGCAATTTGTTGGAGTAGTACGGGTCGGTGAAGTCCACGGCTTGCTTGCGCTCGTCATTGACCGACAGTGAAGAAATCAGGAAGTCGAACTTCTGGGCCAACAGGGCGGGAATGATGCCGTCCCAGTCTGAAGTGACCACTTCGCACTCGACTTTCATCTTGGCGCACAGGGCGTCGCCGATGTCTTTATCGAATCCTACGACCTGGCCGCTGGCGTCCTTGTTGTTGAACGGCGGATAGGCCGCTTCGATGCCCATCTTCAGCTTTTCCGCCGCCATGGCATTGGCCGAAAAGACCAGGCCGGCAACTGCGGCCAGGAGGAATTTCTTGTAGGTCTGCATCTGTACTGCTCCGTTAGCGGTTGCTGGACATGAATTGTTTGCAGCGCGCCGAAAGCGGGTTCTCGAAGACCTGCTGTGGCGATCCTTGCTCCTCGACCAGGCCTTGATGAAGAAACACGACTTCGCTGGAAACCTGACGGGCGAAGCCCATTTCATGGGTGACCAGCAGCATGGTGCGACCTTCTTCGGCCAGGGCGCGGATCACACTAAGTACTTCCTGAACCATTTCCGGGTCAAGGGCGGAGGTGGGTTCGTCGAACAGAATCACCTTGGGTTGCATCGCCAGTGTGCGGGCGATGGCGGCGCGTTGTTGCTGGCCGCCAGACAGTTCGGCCGGGTAGGCGTGGCGCTTGTCGGCGATACCGACCTTGGCCAGCAGGGCTTCGGCCACTTCGACGGCTTCGGCCTTGCTTTGGCCAAGCACCCGGCGCGGCGCTTCGATGATGTTATCGAGCACGCTCATGTGCGGCCAAAGGTTGAAGTTCTGGAAGACAAAACCGATCTCGCTGCGCAGGCGGTTGATCTGTTTGCCGTCGGCGGCCACCAGTTCACCGTTCTTTGCGGCCTTGAGCCTGAGCTCTTCGCCGGCCACCAGGATCTGGCCCTGGTTGGGGTTTTCCAGCAGGTTGATGCAGCGCAGGAATGTGGATTTGCCGGACCCGGAGGATCCGAGGATCGAGATCACATCGCCGTCGCGGGCGGTCAGCGAGACGCCTTTGAGCACCTCCAGCTGTCCGTAGCGTTTGTGCAGGTTGCGGATTTCAAGCGCGGGCGTGGCCTGGGCCATGTGCGGTCCTCATGGTATGTGCTCCCTTGCTGTTGGCTGCCTTCCTTGGCGAGGCGGCCAAGCTAGCATGCGTCCGAATGGCCGCCAACAGCGCTACGGGCGGTAAACCGGTGATGTGCGGCAGGTTGTCGCATCGGCACAGCAGTCTGTCGCGCCATCAACAACCGAACGGCCGTTTGAACCTGGTTTACCGGTGAAAAGTCCGGGGAGTCGCGTAAAAAAAGGCGCGATGGTGCCAGCTTTGGGCGGGGGTTGGAAGGGTTAACCGGATGAGCGTTGCGGCAATCAAAAGTCTGTTGGGTTATTCGGGAGCGTCCTCGAGATCCCACAGTATTTTGAGAACCTCTTTGAAGCTGGCTCGTGCAGTTTCGAAATCCGCCTGCACTTCAGGGCTGTGAAGCCAATGTTCCGCTGCTTCCTGATCGATATCGTCAGCCCATCTTCGGTAAGCGATCAGCGTATTTTCGGCTAGTTTTTGGGCTGCCATGGCTTCGCTTTCGGCATTTTCGCTATCCAGAAGCTCGGGCTGTTCATTCGTCATCGCAAGGAGTAATCCGAGCATCCTGACCATCATGTCGATGCGTCCCGTCTCTTCTTCGGCGTCTTGCATCTCATAAAACAGCGACAAGAAGTCTCTGGGAGGTTCTGCGAATTCGTCTTGCAAGGCATCCAGGAAGTACGGATCGTCGTACTCGGGAAGATCAAACGTGACGGCAGCAGGCTTTGTACGACTGACGCGCAGTTGCTTGGCTTTTGCTTTTGCACGCTTGGCGCGTTTTTGTTGCTTGTTCGCGGAGGCCATGGGTGTGGTTCCGTTATTCGTTGAAAAAAGTAGCCATGAAACCTGTGGGAGCGAGCTTGCTCGCGATAGCGGTAGAGAAGCCAACGCAGATGTGAAGTTGATGGCCTCATCGTGAGCAAGCTCACTCCCACAGGGGCTCGATGGAGCTTTTTTTAACTTCAAGCCACTGAAGTTACAACCCCGGCGTCGTCACAGTGGTCCAATCCTCGATGCGCAGTCCGGGGGTTGGCATCAAGGGTGAATTCGAGATGGAAGCATAGGATTAGTGAGAGATATGTCCATAGATATACCGATCTCGTCCTATTCCTTAATTCCAATCGATCTAAACCACAATGCGCAACTGCGCTCTAAAAAGAACTCATGTGAGTTGTTTCCAGAACCTGGAGTCCTCGCCATGAAGCTCATTCATTACTTTGTATTGCCCTTCGTTGCCATCAGCGTCCTGCTGTTTCCCGTTGTGCTCAACGCCACCAACCTCGCGCCCATCGACAACACAGGTGTTCAGGTCCAGCCACTACAGCAGAACGGCATCACCTACCTGTCCGGCGGTATCGGCGAGGACGAAGCACGGGCCATTGGACAGGCCCAGGGTTACAACTTGCACATGACATTCTCGGTTGGTCCGGAAAACAAATACATCCCGGATGTGGAGGTCGTCATCCAGAAGGCGTCGGGGCAAACACTGCTGACGCTGACTGAGGCCGGGCCGCTGGTTTATGTGCAACTGCCGCCGGGCAAGTACAGCGTGGTGGCGACGCGCAATGGTGAGGCGCGGCGCGACACTGCTGAGGTAGGCAGTGGGGCCGCGCGCAACCTGGTGTTCCATTGGAACAGTGACGAATAGCCGACCGGTTTATTCGCTGGCGGGTTCTTCCAGGGTCTGGCGGTAACGGTCCAGCGCCTCGCTGAAGTCCTTGATGAACTCCGGTGTACTGAGCCAGCGCTGGGCGGTCTCGCGGTCCATTTCATCGACCCACATGCGGTAGTCCACCAGCATGTCGGCGGCCAGGTTGGTCGCCGCCATGCTTTCGTTTTCGGCGTTTTTCAGGTCGAGCAGGCCTGGGCGTTCGATGATCATCTCGCTCAGGGACGTGAGCAGCGTATCGAGCATTTCATTGCGGCTGACGGCCTCGGCGTCGCGCAGCTTGGCGAACAGTTCCAGCACGTAGACCGGCGGCTGGGCGGTGGCGTGGGCCGGGTCGCCATACATCGGGATCGATTTGCGCCCGGTCATGCGGATCTGCTTGGCTTTGTCTTTGGCGCGCTTGGCGCGTTTTTGCTGTTTGTTCAGTGAGGCCATTGGGCTTCGGTTTCCAATTTGTTAGGGGACGGTGCCCGGCTCAGTCGACTTTCGACACGGTAAAGCGGAATTCGCTGCCCGGCCTGGTTGGCTTTCGGCGTGCAGTTTACCGCCATGAGCCTGGACAATCCCCTTGAAAATGTACAACCCCAGCCCGGTGCCGTTCGGGTTGCGGTCGGCTTTCATTTCTTCAAGTCGCTGCGCCTGATCGCGCCTCCTCAAGTCGCGCCCGTTCGCGATCCAGCTCGTTGCGCAGCTCTTCCTCCGTGGGCAGCAGCAATTGGTATTGGCTGGCGAACAACTGTTCATTGCCCTGCAACACGGAATAACGCACCACCGAATCGTCTTTGCGCGCGCAGAGAATGATGCCGACGGTAGGTTTGTCATCGGGGCCGCGTTTCAGCTCGTCGTAGAGGCGCACATACATATCCATTTGCCCGATGTCCTGGTGGCTCAGTTCGCCGCGCTTGAGGTCGACGATCACAAAGCACTTGAGCAGGTAGTTGTAGAAGACCAGGTCGATGTAGAAATCTTTGCTTTCGGTGCTGATGCGTTGTTGGCGGGCGACAAAGGCGAAACCTTTCCCCAGTTCCAGAAGGAAGCCTTGTAGCTGGTCGATCAAGGCCTGTTCAAGGTCGGTTTCCAGCAGCGTGCCGGTATTGGGCAGTCCTAGGAACTCAAGGACCACCGGATCCCTGACGATGTCCCTGGGACCGAAATCCAGCTTCTCAAGATTGGCGGCCGCTTCCTGCTCTACCGCAGGCTGGTCGCGGCTTGCCAGGAGACGTTCGTAATAGAACGTGCCGATCTGTCGTTCCAAGGCGCGGGTGGACCAGTTTTGAGTGACGGCTTCGTTCATGTACCAACGGCGTGCATTCGCATTTTCGACGCGTAGCAGCGTTCGATAGTGAGTCCAGCTCAATTCGTGACGCAGTGCGTCACAGATTGGAAACGCCTGATAAAAGAGACGCATGTAGCGCAAATTTGAAGCATCAAACCCTTTCCCAAACCGTGCCGTCAGCACTTTCGCCAGCGACGGCAGCAGCCGTGCCCCATAGGCCGCCCGCTCGGCGCCGCCCTGTTCGAACTCGATGATATGCCGGCCGATCTGCCAGCAGGTTTGTACCTGGAGCGTATCGACGGCACGCAGGACCTTCTGCCGTGCCTGGCGAATCAGCTCGCCGAGTTCGTTGATCAAGGGGGCGAGCTGTGGGTCGTCTTGAGGCAGCAGTGGCGTCATCGCAGTATCCAGCCATTGAGAGGGGGCAGACCGCAAGGATGCTTCAGGCGACGTTTCGATGATGCCGGACGGGGCTGATTGCTTGGGAGGAAAAATGGCTGATTGACGCAGGACGGGTATGACGCCGCCCCATGTTGGTTGACCTTGGCCTGTAGGAACTACTCCCGCAGCCTGTCAGTCACGGCGAAGCCCTTCGCCACAAAGCGCTTGGCGGGTGACAGTCAGACCTTACCTTGCGCCAGTGCCTGGGATGCAGCCACATAATCGGCCTGGAATTGCTTGCTTTCTACCCAATCCAGCGCGGTCTGCTCATCCACACCGGTGGTCAAGCGGCGGTATTCGATCAATGCGGTAAAGATGAAGTCGGTCGCTTCTTCCTCACCTTCCTGCTCTAGCACCAACTCCAGCAGTGGATGCCCCAGGAAGGCGATGCACATGGCCTGCTGGCTGATCTTTTCGGCTGCGCCCATGAGTCGGAACATGTCCGATAGGTCCACGGTTTCCAGGTCGATGCGCTCGTCGTTCGGGTCGAGGAAATCGTTCGGCGCAGCAGCACGCTTAGTACGGTTCTGCTTGGCTTTCGCCTTGGCGCGCTGGCTGCGCTTCTGCTGTTTGTTCGCCGATGACATGGTCGGATTCCTGATGGATAAGGCCATCTATCCTACAGCTTCAACGCGCACGCTTCGAATCTCAATCCACTATGAAGAGCGTAGCCCCCGATGAAGTGGAGGAGCGATGGGGCTCGGCCTGGTCGGCGACCTGGTAGCTCATGCCGGGCTTGAGCAAGAATTGCCGGCCATCTTCGAGTTCAGTATTGAGCTCGCCCTTGAGGCAAAACAGGATGTGGCCCTTGGTGCACCAATGGTCGGCCAGGTACCCCGGCGTATATTCCACCATCCGCACGCGAATGTTCCCGAACTGCTGGGTGCGCCAATACGCGGTTCCAGTGACACCTTTGTGTTCGGTGGGCTCGATGGTTGACCAATCGGTGGTGCCAAAGGGGATGCCGGTGATGTCCATGTCGACTCGTTTGCTGGAGGGGAGCGGACGAATGTAGCTGAGTCTCCAAGATGGAGGAAGAAAATCCCGGGCAATAAAAAACCCCGATCAATTTCTTGATCGGGGTTTTCGGTATTTGGTGCCCAGAGACGGAATCGAACCGCCGACACGGGGATTTTCAATCCCCTGCTCTACCGACTGAGCTATCTGGGCAACGGGGCGCATTAAACGGGTTTTTCAGGGGGGCGTCAAGCACGTTTTCAAAAAATATTTAATTATTACCGTCGCTTACGATCCGCCCCCACGCGGAACAGCTTATTCGGACGGCGGTACGTAGCCTTCGGCCTTGGCGTAATCCTCGCCGGAAAAGTACTTGTCCATCTCGCCCTGAAGGTATTTGCGATCTTCAGCGTTCATCATGTTCAGGCGTTTTTCATTGATCAGCAGGGTCTGGTGTTTCTGCCAGTCGGCCCAGGCCTTGGCCGAGACGTGATCGTAGATGTCCTGGCCCTTGGCACCCGGGAACGGTGCACGTTCCAGGCCTTCCAGTTCTTCTTTGTACTTGCGGCACATGATGGTGCGGGTCATTGCAACTCTCCTGCGTTCATTACGGCGGCCGCGCGTTCGAGCAAGGTTTTGACCGGGGCGGCAAGGCCCAGGCGCGGCGGGGTGGCGAGGTTATACCAGAGCCAGTCGGCCTCGGCCACGTGATGGCCGGTTTCCCGGACCCGGACCAGCCAGGGTTCGATCGCCAACTGGAAGTGGCTGAAGGTGTGCACCAGGCTTGGCATTTCTTGTTGGCTGCCCAATTCCAGCGAGTGTTGCAGGGCCAGATGCTGCAGGTCGTCGAGGTCGTCGAGTTCCGGCAGGCTCCACAGACCGCCCCACAGCCCCGTGGAAGGGCGACGGTAAAGCAGGATCGCGCCCTCGTGGTTCGCCAGCATCGGCATCAAGGTGCGCTTCTTGGGCACTTCCTTGCGAGGCTTGGGAATCGGGTAGCGGGTTTCCAGGCCCAGCATGTGGGCCTCGCACCCTTGCTTCAGCGGGCAGAGCAGGCAACTGGGCTTGCTGCGGGTACAGAGCGTGGCGCCCAGGTCCATCATCGCTTGGGTGTAGGCGTTGACGCGGTCCTGTGGCGTGAAGCGCTCGGCGGTGGCCCACAGCTGTTTCGCAACCTTGGGTTCGCCTGGGTAGCCTTCCTGGGCGGTGAAGCGCGCCAGTACCCGCTTGACGTTGCCATCGAGGATCGGCGCCCGCAGGCCCATGCTGATGCTGGCGATGGCGCCGGCGGTGGACAGGCCGATCCCCGGCAACTCGGTGAGTTTTTCCACGTCCCGGGGAAATTCGCCGCCGTACTGTTCTACGACGATTTTCGCGGTTTTCTGCAAGTTGCGCGCACGGGTGTAATAGCCCAGCCCGGTCCACAGATGCAGCACTTCGTCTTCCGGCGCGGCGGCCAGGGCTTGAACGGTGGGCAGCGAGGCCATGAACCGGTCGAAGTAGTTGAGCACGGTACTGACCTGGGTCTGCTGCAACATGATTTCCGAGACCCACACCCGATAGGGCGAGATGGCTTGTTGCCAGGGCAAATCGTGGCGCCCGTGGCGGTCGAACCAGTCCAGTACGGCGGTGGAAAACTGTTCGGCTCTCATCGCTTGAACAGCCCCTTGAGCGCATCTTTGAGTTCGGGGCTGACCTTGTCGCCCAGTTTCTCATCGATCTTGTCGCCGAGACGGTCGCCGGCCAGTTTCGCCGCGACCTTGCCCAGCCCATCGTTGTCCAGGCGGCAGGCCTTGGCGCCCAGTTCGAGCGGGCCGCGGCAGCGCAATGGCCATTCGATGTCGACGTAGCGCTCGTTGACCTGGCAGGCCGGGTCTGGCATATCGCTCTTGTCGCCTTCGACGATGATGCCGACGCGATAGTCCATGCCCAACACTCGCAGGTCGATGTCGCCGTTGCCGTTGGCGATCATGCCGGGGATGCGGACTTTCAGGTCCGGGTTGTTGGCGACGCCATTGTTGAAGGTCAGATTGCCGTTGAGTTGCTGGAACGGCGTGTCCTTGCCCCGGGGTTCGCCGCTGAGGGTCTTGCGATTGAGGGTGGCGATGCCTTTGCACAATTGCTGTTCGAGGTTGGCATTGAGCAGCACGCCATCGTTGATGA
This sequence comes from Pseudomonas sp. KB_12, assembly GCF_052114545.1. NCBI lineage: Bacteria > Pseudomonadati > Pseudomonadota > Gammaproteobacteria > Pseudomonadales > Pseudomonadaceae > Pseudomonas > Pseudomonas sp. KB_12. Next base: position 84,903 of record NZ_JBFREY010000019.1, read on the forward strand.
CGAACCCGGCGGTGCCGTTGAGGCTGTCGATCAGGGCTTTCTGGCTATTGCCGCTGGCGGTGATCGCGCTGTTGACGGTGACCAGGCCTGTGACCGGCGGATTCTTGCCTTGGCTTTCGATGATCTTCTCGGCAGGGACCCGATTGATGCGCGTTTGCAGGCTCAACTGTGGCGTGGGCTGGCGCACGTCCAGGGTGCCCTTGGTTTCGAAGTTGCCGCTGTACAGGTCGCCTCGCAGGTTCTCCAGGGTCAGCAGGCCGCCTCGGCCGGTGGCCTTGAGCGCAGCGTTCTGGATTGGCAGTTTATCGAGGGTCAGTTGCCCGAAGGTCAGGTCAGCATCGAGGTCCAGCTTGCTCAGGCGTTCCACTGGAAACAGTCGATCGTTACTCCAGGCGCCCTGGGTCGGGGCGCTTGGCAGCGGTGTACTGCCGGCACCGGCCATGGCGCTGGCTTCGGTGTTGCTGACTTCGGCCTCACGGGCCGCCTTGGAACTGTCGGCTTCGGCGGACTTTGGCGCCAGGTAGCGGTCGACGTTGAACGTGTCGGCCTTGAGCTGCGCGCGCAGGGATTGCTTGGCGAAGTCTTCCACGGCGATGCGACCGCTGAAGTTGCTGTCGTCCACTTTCAGGTTGATGTCGTTGAACTCGACACTCGTTGGCGTACCGGCAATGCGGCTGGACAGCTCGACCTTGCTCAGGCTGCCTTCGGCCATGGCGGGGAGTTTCTGGCCGACGCTGTCGACGAACTTCGCCAAGTCGAACTGGGCGATGGACACGCCGCCATTCAATTGCGGGGTCTTGTCGAGGTCGTTGACCTTCAGTTCACCCAGGGCTCGCAGTTGATTGAGCGACAGTTTGATGCCGGTCCATTCGGCGACGTTTGCGGCTTTGTCCAGGAACAATTGGCCTTGGGCGGCGAAGTTCAGGGTCTTGCCCTGCAAGGGGTCGCCAGTGGCTTCGCCGGACAGTTTCAGGTCTTCGAACTTGTAGCGCTTCAAGGCACGTTCGAAGCGCAGTTCCCCCGTCACTTCGGTGCGTACGCGTACGGCTGGCTGGTTACTGGACAGGAATGCGGTCAGGGTGACCGGAATGTTGGTGGAGTCGTGGACCGGGCCGGTGCTCAGTTGGATGCTCTCGGCCGTGAACAGCTTGCCGGTCTGCTCGTCGGTGTATTCGACCCGGGCGTTGTTCACGGTCAGGCTGTCGATATCCAGTCGGGTCGGCTGGGCAGGTTTTTCTGCCGGGGTGCTGACGGGCGGGGTCGGTTGTTCGGCCGGCACGGTGGCCGGCGCGTTCGCCGTCGACGCAGAGGCCGGCACCTTGCCGATGTCTTCCCAGTTGCCGTGCCCGTTCTTGTCACGATTGAGCCGCAGGTTCAGGCCTTCGACCCGCACATCGCTCATTTGTACTTCCCGGCGCAGCAGCGGTATCACCCGGACCGAAAGGCCGAGCATCTGCAGGTCAGCGAAAGGCTGGGTCGGACTGGCCAAGGTAGCGACGCTGGCGTCGTGCAACTCAAGGCCCAGCCACGGAAACAGGCTCCAGCCGATGTCGCCATTGAGGGTCAGCTCGATGTGGGCCTTGTCGCGGGCTATCTGGCGGATCTCTTCTTTGTAGTCGTTGGGATCGAACAGGTGGGTCAGGGCAAAGCCCAGGGCCACAATGATCAGCAACAGCCCGAGAAGTACCAGACCCAGGATTTTGCCGAACGCTTTCATGGGCGAATCCTTGTAGGTTGAGTTCAAAATTTAACCGGGAGTATAACGCTGTGGGTTGGTGGTGGTGCGTTGGGACCGCAAATCCACTGTGGGAGCGAGCTTGCTCGCGATAACGGTGTGACAGTCCATGAAGGTGTCGAGTGTGCGACCGCCATCGCGAGCAAGCTCGCTCCCACAGTGGTTTCTAATCCTGGACCAGCATCAGTCCCAGCTTGGCCGCCAGCGCCTGGGCTTGCAGATGCCCGGTCGGGGCCAACAGGTGCAGCTCGGCATCGTTTAGCGCGGCCATTCGTCGGGCTTCGCTCACCAGCCGTTCAGCCACGCCACGGCGACGGGTAACGTTTCGTACGCACAGGTGGGACAAGCGCCAGGCGTTCTGGTGCCGTTGCAGGCGTGCTGCACCGAGCAGTCGGTCATTGAAGCGTGCCGCGATCAGCGAGCCTTCCTCGAGGCATTGCTCGATCAGTTGCGTGGCATCGCTAAACGGTTCGAATAGCCAGGCCGGGGCATCCCGGTAGATTTTCTGCAGGTCCTGCTGGTCTTGGCAGGTGGCTTCGTTCAGGTGCTCGACGACGATGGGCATACAGATTCCTGAAAAATAAACGGTTCACGCCCTATAGAAAGTCAGCAATGGCGCGATAAGACAGATGAAACGAAAAAGGTGATATCACTTTGACTTTTCTGTAGCGATCAAATGGTAACCTTTGCCCGTTCGCCCGTCTTTCTGCGGCGTAATGTCGCACTAATATGGAGCTTTACCAGAAAATACAGTCATGCCTGCGTGCAATGAAGGCTGACGGTGATGCGTGACTGGCGAACCATTCTAATAACTGGGGGATACACAAATGAGCACGAGCATCACGGCCGGCGGCGTCGCCGACCAGCCTGCGTTCCTCTCCAAGGAGCGCATCATCGCCAAGCCCGGTTTCAACCGGTGGCTGGTTCCGCCGGCCGCACTGGCTATTCACCTCTGCATCGGCATGGCCTACGGCTTCTCGGTGTTCTGGCTGCCACTGTCCAAAGCCTTGGGTATCACCAAGCCTGTGGCCTGTGCACCGGATATGAGCTTCATCTCGCAAGTCTTTTCGTCCCAATGCGACTGGCCGATCTCGATGCTCGGTTGGATCTACACCCTGTTCTTCATCTTCCTGGGTTGCTCGGCAGCCATCTGGGGCGGCTGGCTGGAACACGCCGGGCCACGCAAGGCCGGTGTTGTATCGGCGTTGTGCTGGTGCGGTGGCCTGGTGATTTCCGCGCTGGGTATCTATACCCACCAGATCTGGCTGATGTGGCTCGGTTCTGGCGTGATCGGCGGTATCGGCCTGGGGCTGGGCTATATCTCCCCGGTGTCGACCCTGATCAAGTGGTTCCCGGACAAGCGCGGCATGGCCACCGGCATGGCGATCATGGGGTTCGGCGGTGGTGCGATGGTCGGTGCTCCGCTGGCTGCGGCGCTGATGAGCCATTTCGCTTCGCCAACCGGCGTGGGCGTATGGCAGAGCTTCCTGGTCATGGCCGCGATCTACTTCGTGTTCATGATCGGTGGCGCTCTGTCGTATCGCGTTCCGCCAACCGGCTGGAAGCCTGAAGGCTGGACCCCGGCACCGAAGAAAGCCGCGAACGCGATGATCACCCATCGCCACGTTCACGTGAACGTGGCCTGGAAAACCCCGCAGTTCCGTCTGGTATGGCTGGTGCTGTGCCTGAACGTATCCGCCGGTATCGGCATCCTGGGCATGGCTTCGCCACTGTTGCAGGAAGTGTTCGGCGGCAAGTTGCTCGGCAATGACCTGCCTTTCGGTCAACTGGATGCCGCGCAACTGGGCCAGATCGCAGCCATCGCGGCTGGTTTCACCGGTCTGCTGAGCCTGTTCAACATCGGCGGCCGGTTCTTCTGGGCATCCTTCTCGGATTACCTGGGTCGCAAAAACACCTATTTCGTGTTCTTCGCCCTGGGCTTTGCCCTGTACGCACTGATCCCGAACCTGGGTCACCTGGGCAGTGTCGCGCTGTTCGTGGCGGCGTTCTGCATCATCCTGTCGATGTACGGCGGCGGTTTCGCCACCGTGCCGGCCTACCTGGCGGACCTGTTCGGTACGCAAATGGTCGGCGCGATCCACGGTCGCCTGTTGACCGCATGGGCGGCGGCAGGCGTGCTGGGTCCGGTACTGGTGAACTACCTGCGTGAATATCAGCTGAGCATCGGCGTTGAACGTGCCGCGGCCTATGACATCACCTTGTATATCCTCGCCGGCCTGCTGGTGCTGGGCTTCCTGTGCAATCTGCTGGTCCGCCCGGTCGCCGACAAGTACTTCATGACCGACGCCGAACTGGCCGCCGAACAGGCGCTGGGCCATGACAAGGGCGCCGACAGCACCACTTCGCTGGAGTGGAAAGCCGCGCCGGGCACCAAGCCCCTGGCGATCGCCGCCTGGCTGGTGGTGGGCATTCCGTTGGCGTGGGGTGTGTGGGTGACCCTGCAGAAGACGGCGGTGTTGTTTCATTAAGACCGTTGCCCTGACCATCCGGTAGGGCAACCTTTGTGGGAGCGAGCTTGCTCGCGATGAGGGTGTGTCAGTCGACATCATGGTCGGCTGGCCCACCGCTATCGCGAGCGAGCTCGCTCCCACAGTCGTTTTGGGTGATGGCAAAGACTTGTATGGACATGTCTATCACCGACAGCCCGGGATTCAGCCCGTCAGTGATGTCACCTCTTGTGTTTCTGTTTGCCGCTCGCGCCCCTATAATGGCTGCCTTTTTCGCCCAATGATTTTGCGGAGCTGGTGATGGCCGAACGTAAGGCGTCTGTCGAGCGCGACACTCTGGAAACCCAGATCAAAGCCTCGATCAACCTGGATGGCACCGGAAAGGCCCGGTTTGATATCGGCGTGCCTTTTCTTGAGCACATGCTGGACCAGATCGCCCGTCACGGGCTGATCGACCTGGACATCGTCAGCAAGGGCGACCTGCATATCGACGACCACCACACGGTGGAAGACGTCGGTATCACCTTGGGCCAGGCCTTTACCAAAGCCATCGGCGACAAGAAGGGCATCCGTCGCTACGGCCATGCCTACGTGCCGCTCGATGAGGCGCTGTCGCGTGTGGTCATCGACTTCTCCGGCCGTCCGGGCCTGCAGATGCATGTGCCGTATACCCGTGCCACCGTCGGCGGCTTCGACGTTGACCTGTTCCAGGAATTCTTCCAGGGCTTCGTCAACCACGCCAACGTGACCTTGCACATCGACAACCTGCGCGGGCACAACACCCACCACCAGATCGAAACCGTGTTCAAGGCTTTCGGCCGTGCCCTGCGCATGGCTGTCGAGCTCGATGACCGCATGGCCGGCCAGATGCCTTCCACCAAGGGCGTCCTGTAATGCAGACGGTCGCGGTAATCGACTACGGCATGGGCAACCTGCACTCGGTGGCCAAGGCCCTCGAGCACGTGGGCGCTGGCAAGGTGCTGATCACCAGCGATGCCGACGTGATTCGCGAAGCTGACCGGGTGGTGTTCCCCGGCGTCGGTGCGATTCGCGATTGCATGGCCGAGATCCGTCGCCTGGGCTTCGACAAGCTGGTGCACGAAGTCAGCCAGGACCGTCCGTTCCTTGGCATCTGCGTGGGCATGCAAGCCTTGCTCGAGCGCAGCGAAGAGAACGACGGCGTCGATTGCATCTCCATGTTTCCAGGCCAGGTGAAGTTTTTCGGCAAGGGCCTGCATGAAGACGGCGAGCACCTGAAAGTCCCGCACATGGGCTGGAACGAAGTGAAGCAGACGGTGGATCACCCGCTGTGGCACAACATCCCGGACCTGGCGCGCTTCTACTTCGTGCACAGCTACTACATCGCCGCCGGCAATGCGCGGCAGGTGGTGGGTGGCGGTCACTATGGCGTCGATTTCGCCGCCGCCCTGGCCGATGGTTCGCGCTTCGCCGTGCAGTTCCACCCGGAGAAGAGCCATACCCATGGCCTGCAGCTGTTGCAGAACTTCGCCGCGTGGGACGGGCGCTGGTAATGGCCCGCAAGAAGCCGCCGATCCTCACCCTCACGCCCGAGCAGGAGAGTGAAGCGAACCGCAAGATCCAGCGGTTCATGGAGGAGCGTTTCGAGCTGGACCTGGGTTCGTTCGAAGCGGCGGAAATTCTTGACCTGTTTACCCGCGAAATTGCTCCGCACTATTACAACAGGGCGATTTTCGATGTGCAGACGCACCTTAAAGAAAGGTTCGAAAGCATTGAAAGCGACTTGTGGGCGCTCGAGAAAAACTGATTTTCGAGCCAAGCTGAATATTCGTATTTGAAGGTTTGCCAGATGCTGATTATCCCCGCTATCGATCTCAAGGACGGCGCTTGCGTACGTCTGCGTCAGGGCCGCATGGAAGACTCCACGGTGTTTTCCGATGACCCGGTGAGCATGGCCGCCAAGTGGGTGGAGGGCGGCTGCCGTCGCCTGCATCTGGTCGATCTGAACGGCGCCTTCGAAGGGCAACCGGTCAATGGCGAAGTGGTCACGGCCATTGCCAAGCGCTACCCGAACCTGCCGATCCAGATCGGCGGCGGCATTCGCTCGCTGGAAACCATCGAACATTACGTCAAGGCCGGCGTGAGCTACGTGATCATCGGCACCAAGGCCGTGAAAGAGCCCGAGTTCGTTGCTGAAGCGTGCCGCGCCTTCCCGGGCAAGGTCATCGTTGGCCTGGACGCAAAAGACGGTTTCGTCGCCACCGACGGTTGGGCTGAAGTCAGTACCGTACAGGTGATCGACCTGGCCAAGCGTTTCGAAGCCGACGGCGTGTCTGCCATCGTCTACACCGATATCGCCAAAGACGGCATGATGCAGGGCTGCAATGTCCCGTTCACCGCCGCCCTGGCTGCCGCGACGAAGATCCCGGTCATTGCTTCCGGTGGCATCCACAACCTGGGTGACATCAAGGCACTGCTCGACGCCAAGGCGCCGGGCATCATCGGTGCGATCACCGGTCGCGCGATCTACGAAGGCACCCTGGATGTCGCCGAGGCCCAGGCCTTCTGCGATACCTATAAAGGCTGAGGACTCACCATGGCGCTGGCCAAACGCATCATCCCTTGCCTGGACGTGGACAACGGCCGGGTGGTCAAGGGTGTCAAGTTCGAGAACATCCGTGATGCCGGCGACCCGGTGGAAATCGCCCGTCGCTACGACGAACAGGGTGCGGACGAGATTACTTTCCTCGACATCACGGCCAGCGTCGATGGCCGCGATACCACGCTCCATACCGTCGAGCGCATGGCCAGCCAGGTGTTCATCCCGCTGACCGTGGGCGGTGGCGTGCGCACCGTGCAGGACATCCGCAACCTGCTCAATGCCGGTGCCGACAAGGTGTCGATCAACACCGCGGCGGTGTTCAACCCGGAGTTCGTCGGCGAAGCGGCCCAGCACTTCGGTTCGCAGTGCATCGTCGTGGCCATCGATGCGAAGAAGGTCTCCGGCCCGGGCGAAACCCCGCGCTGGGAAATCTTCACCCACGGTGGGCGCAAGCCTACGGGCCTGGACGCCGTCGAGTGGGCGAAGAAGATGGAAGGCCTGGGCGCCGGTGAAATCCTGCTGACCAGCATGGACCAGGACGGCATGAAGAATGGCTTCGACCTCGGTGTCACTCGCGCCATCAGCGATGCCCTGGGCATTCCGGTGATCGCTTCCGGCGGCGTCGGCAACCTGCAGCACCTGGCCGACGGCATCCTGGAAGGCCATGCCAGCGCGGTGCTGGCGGCGAGCATCTTCCACTTTGGCGAATACACCGTGCCGGAAGCCAAGGCCTACATGGCGCATCGCGGTATCTGCATTCGCTGATCGCTGGACACCATGGCGGGCCCAAGGCACTCTTGGGCACACCATGGATTGCGGTAGCCCGACATGCTCAAACGCCTCGTTCTTGCCTTTGCCGGTGCCACGCTGTTGCTCGCAGGCACCGTCCGCGCCGCTGATACATCGCTGGTGTTGCTGACGGAAAACTTCCCACCGTACAACATGGCCAAGAACGGCAAGAACTTCGCCCAGGACGAGAACATCCATGGCATTGCCGTGGACATCGTCCGCGAAGTCTTCAAGCGTGCCGATATCTCCTACAGCCTGACGCTGCGTTTCCCCTGGGAACGGATCTACAAACTCGCCTTGGAAAACCCTGGCTACGGTGTGTTTGTCATGGCGCGGTTGCCGGAGCGTGAAAAGCTTTTCAAATGGGTTGGCCCCATCGGTCCGGATGATTGGATCATGCTCGCCAAGGCCGACAGCAAGATCGCCCTAGGCTCGCTGGAGCAGGCGCGCCAATACAAGGTCGGAGCCTACAAGGGCGACGCGATTGCCGAGACATTGGCCAAGCAGGGGCTGAACCCGATTGTCGTGTTGCGCGATCAGGACAACGCCCGGAAATTGGTCAACGGTCAGATCGACCTGTGGGCCACTGGCGACCCTGCCGGGCGTTACCTGGCGCGTCAGGAAGGGGTGAACGATCTCAAGACCGTGCTGCGCTTCAACAGTGCCGAGCTGTACCTGGCCTTGAACAAAGACGTGCCTGACGACGTGGTTGCCCGGCTTCAAAAGGCCCTGGATGAACTGCGCAAGGAAGGCACGGTGGATGCGATTATGGCGCGGTATCTCTGAGCGCTGTGCAGGCTGTGCCGCCGCCATCGTCGGATCGCCGCCCGGAGCAAGCTCGCTCCCACAAGGGATCTGCTGTGAATACAAATCTTGTGCCCGATGCAGAACCACTGTGGGAGCGAGCTTGCTCGCGATGAAGGCGACGAGCCGCTACCGATAAACCCCATCCTTCCCATGCCCGCCCATCGCCCGATTGCTGCGCAGGCTGATCATCGACTTGATGTCGATCCAGTCGATGCCCTGGGCCTTGAGCTTGGGTAGCTCGCGTTCGAGCACTGCCAGGGTCTGTGGGTAGGGGTGGCCGATCATCACGGCCGAGCCTTGCCGGCGGGCCAGGTCAATGGCGGTCTGGAGCTGGTGGGCGATGGCCGCTTCGGTGCGCTCGTCGTCCAGGAACACGTCCCGCGACACGCTGGCGAGGCCGATCTTCTGCGCCTCGGCGGCGGCGACGGTCTGGGCGCTGGTGCGGCTGTCGACGAAGAACTTGTGTCGCTGCTGCAAGTTCGCCATCAGCCACGCCATGGCCTGGGGCTGGGCAGTCATGCGGCTGCCCATGTGGTTGTTGATCCCGCTGGTATAAGGCACGGCAGCGAACGCGGCGTCGAGGCGCTTGCCCAGTTCTTCGATGGGCAGCTCCGGATGCCAGGCGAACGGCCCGGTGGCCGGGTCCATGGGCATGTGCAGCATGACCAGTTTGCCGGCGCGATGGGCTTCGCGGGCGAATTCGGCGGCGTGGGGCGTGTCTGGCATGATCGCGGTGGTGACCGGGCCGGGGAGGGCCAGTACCCGGCGATCCCGGGGCAGGTTTTGCCCCAGGTCGTCGATGATCAGGCTCAGGTAGGCCTTGTGCGGCGAAGAGGGCGTGGCGGGCGCCGCGTTAACGGCTCCCGCCAGCAGGCACAGCAGGACGAAGGTGAAACGCAGGCCCATCTCAGCGGCCGGACGTGATGTTCAACCCTTTGAGCAGGCTCAGGGCCTGGGCCAACTGGTAGTCGTCATCCTGCGGCATTGGCTTGGTCTTGCCGCCTGAACCGGTCGGTTTGTCGGCGCCGCCGTTGCCATTGCCCAGGTGACCTTGCAGGTCGGCTTCCTTGAAGTATTCGCTGTCCTGCTCGTTGGTGATCTTGGCCTTGCGCACCTCGATGTCCGGGACGATGCCCTGGGCCTGGATCGAGCGACCATTGGGCGTGAAGTACAGCGCGGTGGTGATTTTCAGGGCACGGTCGTTGTTCAGTGGCAAGACGGTCTGCACCGAGCCCTTGCCGAAACTGGTGGTGCCCATGACCACGCCGCGCTTCTGGTCTTGCAGGGCGCCGGCGACGATTTCCGATGCCGAGGCGCTGCCGCCGTTGATCAGCACCACCAATGGCACGGCTTCGCTCAGGTCGTTGCCGGTGGCCGAGAAGCGCAGCTCGGAATTGGCGATGCGGCCCTTGGTGTAGACGATCAGGCCCTTGGTGATGAAGTGATCCACCACTTCCACCGCCGATTGCAGCACGCCGCCGGGGTTGTTGCGCAGGTCCAGGACCAGGCCGTTGAGCTTCTTGCCGTTGTCCTTGCGCATCTTGGCCAGGGCCTTGGCGACTTCTTCGCCGGTCTTGACCTGGAATTGGGTGATGCGGATGTAACCGTAGCCTGACTCCAGCAGTTGGCTCTTCACACTCTTGACCTGGATGACCGCTCGCGTGAGGGTCACGTCGAACGGCGTGCCACCGTCGCGCACCAGGGTCAGGGTGATCTTCTGGCCGATCTTGCCGCGCATCTTGTCCACGGCTTCGGTCATGCTCTGGCCGCGCGTCGGCTGGCCATTGATCTTGACGATGAAGTCGCCGGCCTGGATGCCGGCCTTGGAAGCAGGGGTGTCGTCGATCGGCGAAACCACTTTGACGAAACCGTCTTCACTGCCGACCTCGATGCCCAGGCCGCCGAATTCGCCGCTGGTGCTTTCCTGCAGTTCGGCAAAGTCGTCCGGCCCCAGGTAGGCCGAGTGCGGGTCAAGGTTGCTGAGCATGCCTTTGATGGCGTTCTCCAGCAGTACTTTGTCGTCCACCGGTTCGACATAGGCGGCCTTGATCCGGTCCATGACCTCGGCAAAGGTGCGCAGTTCGTCCAGCGGCAGCGGGGCCTTGGTGGTCGCGGCTGTGGCGGCGGGTGCCGACGGGGCCGGTTCGGCGGCGAAAGCCAGGGGCGCACCGATCACCAGGGCGATCGTCAGGGCCAGCGAGGTAAGGCGGGACAAATGCAGCATGTCGAACGAACTCCTTAATAGGATGGGCGCGCTTATCCTTGCGCACGGCACCATTGGGCCGGGTCACTGGGGCGACCCTGCTGACGAATAGCGAAATACAGCGCTGGCGTATCCTGCCCGCCACTGTTGCCGACCGTGGAGATGGACTCACCGGCCTTGACCACATCCCCCGCGGACTTGAGCAGGGTCTGGTTGTGGCCGTACAGGCTCAAATAACCGTTGCCGTGATCCAGGATCACCAGCAGGCCGGCGCCGCGCAACCAGTCGGCGAAGACCACGCGCCCGCCATGCACGGCATGCACCTGGCTGCCAGCGGACGCGCTGATCATCACGCCGTCCCACTTGGTGCGGGTGTCGTCGCCGCGGGTTTCACCGAAGCGCGCAAGCAGTCGACCATTGACCGGCCATGGAAGTTTGCCCCGCGCCGAAGCAAAAGCACCGCCGAAGGTTTCGCCATCACTGGAAACCAGTGCACCGGGGCTTGATTTCACCGGCTTGCGCGGCGCGTCGCCGGCGTCCGCGTCGGCCTGGGCTTCACGCAAACGCTTTTTTTCGGCTTCCTGCTGGGCGATCAGCGCTTTCTGGCGCGCTTCTTCTGCCTCTCGGGCCTGGCGGGCGAGGGTTTCTTCGATGGTTTTCAACACATTGGCCAGTTCGGCCTGGTCCTGCTCGCGGGCCTTGAGCTTGCTGTCGCGAGCCTTCACATCGTCATTGAGCTTGGCCAGGGCCACCTGGCGCTCCTTGCGAACCTTATCGAGTTCTTCGCGCTGGGTGTCGAGGCTGCTTTTCTGCACCAGCAACTGGGCTTGCTGCAGTTCGATATCTTTTTCGACGTTGGCCAGTTGGCGCAGGGTTTCGTTGAAGCTCTTGAGCTGTTCCAGGCGTGCCTGGCTCAGGTAGTCGTAATAAGTCAGGGTGCGGGCGAATTTCTCGGGGTTCTGCTGGTTTAGCAGCAGCTTGAGGTATTCCTGGCGACCGTTCTGGTAGGCGGCCCGAGCCTGGATGGCGATCAGCTTTTGCTGTTCAGTGCGCGCGCTCTGGAGTTTTTTTTTCTCTCCATCGAGTCGTTGCAGCTCGGATTCGCTTTTCTTCAGCTCTTTTTGCAGCGCGTCGACCTGTTTCTCCAGATTGCCCATCTCGGTCTCGGTGCCGCGCAGGTCTTTCTGCACGCTGGATTTCTCTTCCTGCAACTTGCCCAGCAGCTTTTTCAGCTCGGCAATGTCCTGGCGCGTGGCTTCCAACTGTTGTTGGGTTTGCGCGCGCTCGTCGGCAAAGGCCGGTTGGAGCAGGCAGGTCAGAGCGAGGGCTATCAGGACGCGAAGCATAGAGGCGGGCGACACCAGGGAAAGGGACGGCCTAGTATGCCCGCCCCACGCTGCAAAAAAAACGCCCATTTGGGGCTGTGTGATAACTGGCCCAAAAAACACCCAAAACCAATGTGGGAGCGAGCTTGCTCGCGATGGCGGTGTATCAGTCAACATCAAGGGTGGCTGATCCGGCGCTATCGCGAGCAAGCTCGCTCCCACAGGGTTTGCGGTGATTGATGGATCAATCAGACCAGGATCGACGTCCCGGTCATCTCCGCCGGTTTCTCCATGCCCAGCAGCATCAGCATGGTCGGTGCCACGTCAGCCAGCACGCCACCGTCGCGGACCTTGAAATCACGCTTGCCGACATAGATGAACGGCACCGGCTCGGTGGTGTGGGCGGTGTGGGCCTGGCCGGTGGATTCGTCGGACATCTGCTCGACGTTGCCGTGGTCGGCCGTGATCAGTGCTTCGCCGTCGACCTTTTCCAGGGCTTCGACGATGCGGCCAACGCAGGTGTCCAGGCATTCCACGGCCTTGACCGCTGCGTCGAACACGCCGCTGTGGCCCACCATGTCGCCGTTGGCGTAGTTGACCACGATCACGTCGTAACGCTGGTTTTCAATAGCCTCGACGATGCGGTCGGTCACTTCCGGCGCGCTCATTTCCGGTTGCAGGTCGTAGGTGGCGACTTTTGGCGAGGGGATCAGGATGCGTTCTTCGCCCGGGAAGGGTTCTTCACGGCCGCCGGAGAAAAAGAACGTCACGTGGGCGTACTTTTCGGTCTCGGCGATGCGCAGTTGGGTCTTGCCGTTCTTCGCCAGGTAGTCGCCCAGCACGTTTTCCAGGCTGCCGGCGGCGAAGGCCGATGGCGCAGGAATGCTGGCGGCGTATTGGGTCAGCATCACGAAACCGGCCAGTTTTGGCTGGCGAGCGCGTTCGAACTCCTTGAAGTCGTCTTCGACAAACACGCGGGTCAGTTCGCGAGCGCGGTCGGCGCGAAAGTTCATGAACACCACGGCGTCGCCGTCTTCAACCTTGACCGGCTCGCCAATGGTGGTGGCCTTGACGAATTCGTCGCTTTCGCCGCGCTCGTAGGCGGCCTCCAGGCCTTCCTGGGCGGTGGCGGCGTTGAATTCGCCGTTGCCGTCGACGATCAGGTTGTAGGCCTGGGACACGCGGTCCCAACGGTTGTCACGGTCCATCGCGTAATAGCGGCCAATGAGGCTGGCGATGCGTCCCTTGCCGAGTGCCTGGAACGCTGCGTCCAGCAGTTCGATCGACGACGTGGCGCTTTTCGGCGGGGTGTCGCGGCCATCGAGGAACGCGTGCAGGTAGATCTGCTCGGCACCGCGCTTGAAGGCCAGTTCGGCCATGGCAATCAGGTGGTCCTGATGGCTGTGCACGCCACCGTCGGACAGCAGGCCCATGAAGTGCACGGCCTTGCCGGCGACCACGGCTTTATCCACGGCGGCGCAGATGGTCGGGTTTTCGAAGAACTCGCCGTCGCGGATCGATTTGGTCACGCGGGTGAAGTCCTGATACACCACGCGGCCTGCGCCGAGGTTCATGTGGCCGACTTCGGAGTTGCCCATCTGCCCGTCGGGCAGGCCGACGTCCATGCCGCTGCCGGAGATCAGGCCGTTGGGCACGGTGGCCCACAAACGGTCCAGCACAGGCTTGTTGGCCGAATACACGGCGTTGGATTCGTGGCTGTCACTGTGACCGAAGCCGTCGAGAATCATCAGGACCAAAGGTTTAGGCGTGGTAGTCATGGAATCCACTCGTGGCAGGTTAAAAGAAGACGATGGAAAAGGGACGGGCAGTTTAAAGGTAAGTTCCGACGGCGTCACCGCCGGGCGGGGTTTGGCCGGCCTTGTGTGCTGTGTATACTGGCCGACATTTTAACGCCCTGGAACCTCCTTCGATGGTTGCTCACCTGATTGAATTTGCCACTACCCACTACATTCTCGTCGGTATCTTCGTCGTACTGCTGGCGTTGCTGGTAGCCCATACGATGCAGGGTGGCGGTCGCAGCCTCAGTACTGCCGAGCTGACGGCGCTGGTCAACAAGGATGCCGGCGTGGTGGTGGACATCCGCCCGAGCAAGGATTACGCCGCTGGCCACATTGTCGGGGCGGTGAATATTCCCCAGGACAAACTGATCGCCCGTATCGGCGAGCTGGAAAAACACAAGGCCAAGACACTGATCCTGGTAGATGCCCAAGGCCAGCACGCCGGCACCCACGCCCGCGAGCTGATGAAATCCGGTTTCACCGCCGCCAAGCTGTCCGGTGGTGTTGCGAGCTGGAAAGCCGACAATCTGCCCCTGGTGAAGTGAAATGTCCCACGTCGTTGTCTATTCCAGCGATTACTGCCCCTATTGTTCCCGAGCCAAGTTCCTGCTCCAGAACAAAGGTGTGGCCTTCGAAGAGATCAAGGTCGACGGCAAGCCGCAACTGCGCGCCCAAATGGCCCAGAAGGCCGGGCGCACGTCCGTGCCGCAGATCTGGATCGGCAGCACCCACGTAGGCGGTTGCGATGATCTGTTCGCCCTGGAGCGCGCCGGCAAGCTCGACGCACTGCTCAACGCCTGAATTTCCCACTGAAAGAACCTGAAAGTAAGAAGGATCTGCGATGACTGACCAACAGAACACAGCTGCCAGCGAAGAAGAAGCCGCACCGCAATTCTCCTTGCAGCGCATTTATGTACGTGACCTGTCCTTCGAAGCCCCGAAAAGCCCGGCGATCTTTCGCCAGCAGTGGGAGCCGAGCGTAGGCCTGGACCTGAACACTCGCCAGAAAGCCCTGGAAGACGACTTCCACGAAGTGGTGCTGACCCTGTCGGTTACCGTGAAAAATGGTGACGAAGTGGCGTTCATCGCCGAAGTGCAACAGGCCGGGATCTTCCTGATCAAGAACCTGGATGCCGCTTCGATGAGCCACACCCTCGGTGCATTCTGCCCGAACATCCTGTTCCCTTACGCCCGCGAAACCCTGGACAGCCTGGTGACCCGCGGTTCGTTCCCGGCCCTGATGCTGGCTCCGGTGAACTTCGATGCCCTGTATGCGCAAGAACTGCAGCGCATGCAGCAAGAAGGCGGCGCGACCGTTCAGTAAGCGGCGCTGCCAGTCCGGCACAAAACCTGTGGGAGCGAGCCCTGTGGGAGCCGAGCTTGCTCGCGATGAACGATGACGCGGTTTTGCAGTTGAACCGTGTCGMCCTCATCGATCACCGGCGACGAAGCTGGCGTCATGGAATGGCCGCGAACCCTTGGTGGTAAAAGCGAACAGGCGCGGATGCCCGAGGCTTTCCAGACAGCTGGAAAGGTCGGCGTGACGCTGCAAGGTGGCATACTCGTGGTAGTCGAGACCGGCACGGCGCAGGCGCTTGTCGTCCATGTCGAAGCCCAGCGGTTCGATCAAATGCAGGTGGCAGCCGCTGTTGGCGCACAGCCTGATGACATTGCCGGTATTCGGCGGAATTTCCGGTTGAAAAAGGATGACGTGAAACATGCACGGCTCCGCAGATGAAGATGAGCAGCATTCTACGCTGCAAACCGACCGACGTTCGAAGCTAATGCCTCGGGTGATGGGCTCGTTGGCGATCTTCGGCATGATGGTCGGATTGATGATCGGACGCCTGACCACGCCCGAGCCGAGCGTGCTGCAGCAGGTCGAGGTGATTGACGGTGGGGTGGTGGCCTGGTTCAACACCGAACCCAAGCTGCACGGGGAAGTCGTCGACGGCTCGGTGGCGCTGTTGTTCGAAGCAGAAGGGCGATCGCAGAACGGCCAGTTAAAGCTCAACGGCAAGGACGTGAACTGGCGGGTGCGGTTGAGTGACAAGGGGTTGCTGCTGACGCTGGTGGCGGCGCGTCCGTTGCGCGGGGCGTGGACCGCCAGCGAGGTCGATGACCGCTGGCGGCTGGAGGTCCGTCTCCAGGAGCAATAAAAGAGGGAATCCCCGGCCTGCCTGTACCAAGGTCCCCAAAACGGGAGGGCTTACCGCGAAGGTCCAGCCCTGGTGTAAAGAAGGGAAACCTTGACCTGCCTGTATCAAGGCCCCCAAAACAGTGGGCTCGATGAGCCCGGTATAAAATGGGGAATCCCCGGCCTGCCTGTACCAAGGTCCCCGAAACTGGGTAGTGATCTAGCTATTGCAGGGGGCGTGCCAGTTTTAAATGGCTTGTCACAAAAAAACTGCTGGTGATGCGAAAAGCCCCGTATTCCGGGGCTTTTGTTTTTATTTGTGCGGTTTTTTTCGAACTGGGTCGATGGGGTTTGGCTCGTTGTGCATGCGCAATTGCGGTTCGCAGTGCATTGAAGCGGTGCACACAGTCCTTTAAAAAGCATCGCGAGCAAGCTCGCTCCCACAGGGGATCTGCGGTGAACACAAATTTTGTGCCTGATGCAGAACCATTGTGGGAGCGAGCTTGCTCGCGATTGGCCTTCAAATTCAGCGAAGGGGTTAAAGGCCGATCAGCCCTCATCTCCGTCATCATCATCCCCACCGTCGACCTTCATCCCCAATTCCTTGATCTTGCGGGT
This sequence comes from Pseudomonas sp. KB_12, assembly GCF_052114545.1. Classification (NCBI taxonomy): domain Bacteria; kingdom Pseudomonadati; phylum Pseudomonadota; class Gammaproteobacteria; order Pseudomonadales; family Pseudomonadaceae; genus Pseudomonas; species Pseudomonas sp. KB_12. The sequence continues at coordinate 101,365 of NZ_JBFREY010000019.1, forward strand.
CAAGGTATTGCGGCCCCAACCCAGCAGCACGGCGGCGTCGCGGCGGCGGCCAGCGGTGTGCTTGAGGGCGGTCTCGATCATGATCCGCTCGAAACTCGGCACCGCGCTGTCCAGCAGGCTCGACTGGCCACGGGACAGGGCCTGGTCGGCCCACTGGCGCAGGGCTTGTTCCCAGTTGGTCACCGGGGCTGAATCCTGCGGCAGGCTCAACAGTTCCGGCGGCAGGTCGCTGATGTGCACTTCGCGACCCGAAGCCATCACCGTGATCCAGCGGCAGGTGTTCTCCAGCTGACGCACGTTGCCCGGCCACGGCAGGTTCTTGAGGTATTCCTCGGTTTCGCTCTTGAGCAGCTTAGGCTCGACCGCCAACTCCTGGGCCGCGCGGCTGAGGAAGTGCCGGGCCAGGGTCGGGATGTCTTCGCGACGATCCGCCAGGCGCGGGATATGAATGCGGATCACGTTCAGGCGGTGGAACAAGTCCTCACGGAATTTGCCGGCGTGAACCAGGGTTTCCAGGTTCTGGTGGGTCGCGGCGATGATGCGCACGTCCACCTTGACTGGCGTATGCCCGCCCACCCGATAGAACTCGCCATCGGCCAGTACGCGCAGCAAGCGGGTCTGGGTGTCCGCCGGCATGTCGCCGATTTCATCGAGGAACAACGTGCCGCCGTCGGCTTGCTCGAAACGCCCGCGCCGCAGGTTGGCCGCGCCGGTGAACGCACCTTTTTCGTGGCCGAACAGCTCGGACTCCATCAAGTCCTTGGGAATCGCGGCCATGTTCAGCGCGATGAACGGCGATGCCGCCCGTGGACTGTGACGGTGCAGGGCGTGGGCCACCAGTTCTTTACCGGTGCCCGACTCGCCGTTGATCAGCACGGTGATGTTGGAGTGGCTCAGGCGCCCGATGGCGCGAAACACTTCCTGCATCGCCGGCGCTTCACCGATGATTTCCGGGGTGCGAGCCAGGGCCGGTACCTCTTCCATGCCCTGTTGTTCCTGGGCATGTTGATTGGCGCGCTTGACCAGCGACACGGCTTCATCGACGTCGAATGGCTTGGGCAGGTATTCGAAAGCGCCACCCTGGTAGGACGCCACGGCGCTGTCCAGGTCGGAATGGGCGGTCATGATGATCACCGGCAGCCGCGGATGCTGTTCGCGAATCCGCGCCAGCAGGTCCAGGCCGCTGGCGCCAGGCATGCGGATGTCGGAGATGATGACGTCCGGTTGCTGACGCGCCAGGCGACTCATCACCCCATCGGCGCTGTCGAAGCTCTGGGTGGTCATGCCTTCCTGTTGCAAGGCTTTTTCCAGGACCCAACGGATAGAACGGTCGTCATCGACGATCCACACGGTTTCACTACGGCTCATGTCGATGTGGCTCCTTGTTCCAGTGGCAGGAAGATCGAGAAGGTGGTGTGGCCGGGGTGGCTTTCACACTCGATCAAGCCCTGATGCTGACTGATGATGTTCTGGGTAATGGCCAGGCCCAGCCCGGTACCGTCCGGACGGCCGCTGACCATGGGAAAAAAGATGGTTTCCTGCAGCTCGGCAGGGATGCCCGGGCCGTTGTCGATGATTTCGATCTTGGTCACCAGGCGATGACGCACATGGCCGATAGTGAACTGGCGCATGGCGCGGGTACGCAGGCTGATGCGGCCCAGGCGCAGCTCGTTCTGGCTGCTGATGGCTTGCATCGCGTTGCGCACGATGTTCAACACGGCCTGGATCATCTGCTCGCGATCGATCAAGACATCGGGAATGCTCGGGTCATAGTCGCGCACCAACGTGATGCAACCCTGGCTTTCGGCTTCCACCAGGCTGCTGACCCGCTCCAGCACCTCATGGACGTTGCACATCGCCAGCGATGGCAGCTTGTTCGAGCCGAGCATGCGGTCCACCAGGTTCCGCAGGCGGTCGGCTTCCTCGATGATGACGTTGGTGTAGTCCTTGAGGCTTTCTTCCGGCAGTTCGCGGGCGAGCAATTGCGCCGCGCCACGAATCCCGCCGAGGGGGTTCTTGATCTCGTGGGCCAGGCCGCGCACCAGCATCTTGCTGGTTTCCTGCTTGGACAATTGCGCTTCTTCCTTGGTGATACGCAGCAAGCGATCACGCGGGTGGACTTCCAGCAACAGCAGGGTGGCGCCGTTGTTCAGGATCGGCGTAACCGCGTAGTCCACGGTCAGGGTCTGGCCGGTCAGCGCGGTGAGCATCGCTTCGCGCTTGGTGAACGGATGGGCCTGTTCCACCGCCTGGCGCAAGGAGTTGAGCGCTTCGGCGGATTCGGTGAACAACTCGCTGATGAACTGCCCGTGGCTGCGCTGGCCACTGACAGCCAGGAGCATCTCTGCCGCCGGGTTCATGTACTCGAGGCGCAGTTCGGCGTCGAGCAGGATGGTCGCGGTGGTGAGGTTGTCGAGCAGCAAGCGGTGTAGTGCGTCGCTAATGGTCATCAGGACCTCTTTTGGAGCGTAGCAACTCGGGACCGGTCCCAAATTGCGCGCGCGATTAATGCGCTGTTACAAGGAAAATGCAAAAACCAAACCAAGGCTCCGAAAAGAAGCGTTTAGAGCCTCAAAAAGGTGTTTTTCGCCCGGTTGCGTGGCATTCAGCCAGCTTTTACGGGTACTTTCGAACCAAAATGGGTTTGGGATCTGAGTAGTGGGCAATGGAGCGCACCAATATAGTGCGCAGCCCTGAGTGATGTTAGAAGAACGGCAGGATGCTGCTTTTTTCTTCTTCAGGCTTTTCGGCGAGGGGGCACTCGGGGCGTTGACCGTAATCGGCCGTGACGCAGGGTTTGATGCGGCGCTTTTGCGCCAGGGACATGCGTTGCATATGGAAGGGCTGGTTGGCGGTGCGTTCGACGATGCGGTCCTGCTCATCGAGGATTTCTACCGCCAGTTGATGGGTGCCTCGATCGATGTTGCTCAAGGCAAACACCGGGCTCGGCCCCGGCGCGCCTGTTGGCTGGCCGTCGAGCAGCAGGCGATAGCGGTGGCCTTTTTTCAGGCCGGGTTCGCTGGTGACGCTGACGATCAGTTCGCCTGCGGTGCTGCGTATCGTCGCCTCCGGCTCGGGTATCAACAGTCGGAGCATTTCGTAATGAAATAGGGGCTCGGGCCGGGCTTCGGCCGTGGGCGTCGAGGTTGTGCCCGGGGGCGGCGTCGGCATCCGGTTGCCGGGTGGCAGCTGGACTTTCTTCGCATTGCCGGGGCGCGGCTGATCGGTGAAGACGCGATTACCCTGGGCATCGATGTAGGTGTAGACCTGCGCCATCCCTGGCAGCGCCGCCAGCGCCAGGCTAAGCGCGAGCAGCCAGCGGATCATGGCTGGTGCACTCGTTGCACGGTGAACGTGACGGTTTCGCTTTGTTGCACGAGGGTGTCCCCGTCGATGACTTGAACCGCCAGGCTGTGCTCGCCCCGATCGATGTTCACCAATTGCAGGCGCGGTACGTTGGACGGCTGGCCGTAGGGTTGGCCGTCCAGCAACAGCCGGAACAGATGCGGGCTCTGCAAGCGCGGTTGCGCCCGCACGCCAACGGTGAAGGTGCCGTTGTTGGCGCGCAGGGCCTCGTCGGTGGGGATGTCCGTCAGTTCCAATATTTCGTAGGCATTGCGCGGCTCGTCGCTGTTGGCGGGGGCTGGCGGTGTTTTCGGGCTGGCCGGGGATTGGCGTTCGATGCTGTTGAGCGGCGGCAGCTCCACCGTCTGGGCCGGCACGCCTTGGGGCGGCTGGTTGCTGTAGGCGGTGTTGCCGTCGGCGTCGGTGTATTTGTAGATCTGCGCGGCGGCAGGCAGTGCCAACAGCAACAACAGGAGGATTGAAAAACCACGACCCATGGAAAATCGACCGAAAACGAAAAGTGATGGGTTGCAGCATAGGTCAGGGAGGGTGATTGACCCAAGTTGTTGCACATAACCCCTGTGGGAGCGAGCTTGCTCGCGATAGCGGTATGTCAGTCACTGAGATGTTGGCTGTGCCGGCCTCATCGCGAGCAGGCTCGCTCCCACAGGGGAAGGGGTGTTGTCTCAGGATTTTGTGGGGATACACAGCTCTCCGGTCGCTCGGATCAGGGCGAGGCGGTGCACCGGGTGCTGCTTGTTGTGGTGGGTGGCTCGGGCCAGCCATTGCGGGCACTGCGGGTCGGTGCGGTAGGGGGCGAAGTCGGCCAGTTGTTGCAGCAGGCGTTTTTGCAGGCGGTCGAGTTGCGGGCGGATCTGTCCCACCAGGTCCGGGCGCGGGAGGTCCGGGGCCTTGCCTTCCAGGGCCCAGTCGGACAGGTTGATGTACTGCACCATTTTGTTGGCTTCTATCTGGGCGGCGAAAAACGCTTCCACGGTTTCGCCACTCAGCTTGTAGACCGGTGCCTGGGCAACGGCGGCGGCAATGACTTCACGCTCGCGCTGACGGTCTTCTACCGGTTTATGGCTGTCCCATTTGCTCAACGCCACTTGATCGCCAAGGGCCAGGCGTTCGCCAATGGCGTTAAGCAGCGGGGTCAGGGCCTCGGGCGCTTGAGTCGAGGCGGCTTCGGCGGTGGAGGCCAGCAGCGCGGCAGACAGGGCAAGGCAGAGCTTGAAACGCAAAGTCATGGGCAGTCTCGTCTTCTAAGGGGGAACGACGAGGCATCATGCACGTAACCTGCGCCCATAAAAAAGGCCTCCCGAAGGAGGCCTTTCTTTATTGCACGCCGTGCGTGGCGGCGCTTACTGGATTAGCAGCTGTAGTACAGCTCATATTCCAGTGGGTGTACGAAGGTGCGAACCTTGATTTCTTCTTCGCTTTTCAGTGCGATGTAAGCGTCGATGAAGTCATCGCTGAATACGCCGCCCTTGGTCAGGAAGGCACGGCCCTTGTCCAGCTCCTCCAGGGCTTCTTTCAAGCTGCCACACACCTGTGGAATTTCCTTGGCCTCTTCAGGCGGCAGGTCATACAGGTTTTTGTCAGCGGCGTCGCCAGGGTGGATCTTGTTCTGGATACCGTCCAGGCCGGCCATCATCAGTGCAGCGAAGGCCAGGTACGGGTTGGCAGCCGGATCCGGGAAGCGCGCTTCGATACGGCGGGCTTTAGGGCTGTTCACGTAAGGAATACGGATCGAGGCGGAACGGTTGCGAGCCGAGTAGGCCAGCATGACCGGGGCTTCGAAGCCAGGTACCAGACGCTTGTAGGAGTTGGTCGACGGGTTGGTGAAGCCGTTCAGGGCCTTACCGTGCTTGATGATGCCGCCGATGAAGTACAGGGCGGTGTCCGACAGGCCGGCATAGCCTTCGCCTGCGAAGGTGTTCTTGCCGTCTTTGGAGATCGACATGTGAACGTGCATGCCCGAACCGTTGTCGCCGTACAGTGGCTTCGGCATGAAGGTCGCGGTGCGGCCGTAGGCGTCGGCAACGTTGTGGACGCAGTACTTCAGGGTCTGGACTTCGTCAGCCTTCTTGACCAGCGTGTTGAACTTCACGCCGATTTCGTTCTGGCCGGCAGTTGCCACTTCGTGGTGGTGAACTTCGACGGTCTGGCCCATTTCTTCCAGTGCGTTGCACATGGAGGTACGGATTTCGTGGTCGTGGTCGAACGGTGGAACCGGGAAGTAGCCGCCTTTGACGCCTGGACGGTGGCCTTTGTTGCCGCCTTCCACGTCCTGGTCGGACATCCACGAACCTTGTTCGGAGAAGATCTTGAACATGGAGCCGGAGATATCGGACTTGAATTTGACTTCGTCGAAAATGAAGAACTCAGGCTCAGGGCCGAAGAAAGCGGTGTCGCCGATACCGGTGGACTTCAGGTATTCCTCGGCGCGGTGGGCGATGGCGCGTGGGTCGCGGTCATAGCCTTGCATGGTCGAAGGTTCGATGATGTCGCAGACCAGGATCAGGGTCGGCTCTTCGGTGAACGGGTCCAGGACGGCAGTTTCGTCGTCCGGCATCAGGATCATGTCGGAGGCTTCGATGCCTTTCCAGCCGGAGATGGAGGAACCGTCGAACATTTTGCCGATTTCAAAGAATTCGTCGTCCAGCGCATCACGGGCCGGCATGGTCACGTGATGTTGAGTACCTTTGGTGTCAGTGAAGCGCAGATCAATCCACTTGACGTCATGATCTTTGATGAGTTGAACCGACTTCGACATATGTCCTCCGGGTGGCTTCGGGCGGGTAGTGGAGTGCCCTTAGATATGGGTGATGCCGGCGCGAATACTCTGCCATGGCAACCTGCCTCACAAGGGAGCAAATTGCATGCCAGTGCCCCACCATGGGTTTTTTGCACCAAATCCACGCTTTTAATGGCGTAAATCAAAGATTGTCAGACAATAACGCACTGCAATGTGGCGCCGTCAATCAATAATGACCTGTTTTGGTGCGTGTAAAACCATCTGCACATAAACTGGTTAAACCTTGAGCAATTTCCGCTATAATCCGCGCCCCCCTTTTTCGGCTGGCCGTTCGCGCGCTGTTTTCATGAAACTAATCGTAAAAGTCTTCCCCGAGATCACCATCAAGAGCCGCCCGGTACGGATGCGTTTCATCCGCCAGTTGGCCAAGAACATCCGTGCCGTGCTCCGAGACCTGGACCCGGCCGTGGTGGTGAATGGCGTGTGGGACAACCTCGAGCTGGAAACCCGTGTCAGCGAACCCAAGGTCCTGAAGGAAATGACCGAGCGCCTGAGCTGCATGCCGGGCATCGCGCATTTCCTGCAAGTCGATGAATACCCGCTGGGGGATTTCGACGACATCCTCGCCAAGTGCATGCTCCATTATGGTGATGCCCTGGCCGGCAAGATTTTTTCGGTGCGCTGCAAGCGTGCCGGCAAGCACCCGTTCAGTTCGATGGATGTGGAGAAATACGTCGGCAGCCAGTTGCGCCGACAGTGCGGCGCGGCCGGTATTTCGCTGAAAGACCCGCAGATCGAAGTGCGCATCGAAATTCGCGACCAACGGCTGTTCGTGATCCACAGCCAGCACAACAGCATTGGCGGCTATCCGCTGGGTTCGCTGGAGCAGACCCTGGTGCTGATGTCCGGCGGTTTTGACTCCACGGTGGCCGCCTACCAGATCATGCGTCGCGGGTTGATGAGCCATTTCTGCTTCTTCAACCTCGGCGGGCGTGCCCATGAACTGGGCGTGATGGAAGTGGCGCACTTCATCTGGAAGAAGTACGGCAGCTCCCAACGCGTGTTATTTGTGAGTGTGCCGTTCGAAGAAGTCTTGGGCGAGATTCTCGGCAAAGTCGATAACAGTCATATGGGCGTCATTTTGAAGCGTATGATGTTGCGCGCCGCTTCACGAATTGCCGACCGCCTGCAAATCGATGCGCTGGTGACCGGCGAGGCGATCTCCCAGGTGTCGAGCCAGACGCTGCCGAACCTGTCGGTGATCGACTGCGTGACCGAGAAGCTGGTCTTGCGGCCGCTGATTGCCAGCCACAAGCAGGACATCATCGACCAGGCCAATGAAATCGGCACCGCCGAGTTTGCCCGGCACATGCCGGAGTACTGCGGCGTCATCTCGGTCAATCCGAAGACGGCGGCCAAGCGCGGGCGGGTGGAACACGAAGAGAAAGAATTCGACATGGCGGTGCTCGAGCGTGCGCTCGAAAACGCCAGGCTGGTGCCAATCGATCGAGTCATCGATGAGTTGGGCCAGGACATTCAGATTGAAGAAGTCGGCGAAGCGCTGGCCGGTCAGATCATCATCGACATCCGTCACCCGGACGACGCTGAAGACGACCCGCTGAGCATCGCCGGCATCGAGGTAAAAACGATGCCGTTCTATGCAGTGAACGCGCGTTTCAAGGAACTGGACCCTACTCGCCAGTACCTGCTGTATTGCGACAAAGGCGTGATGAGTCGCCTGCATGCCCACCATTTGCTCAGTGAGGGACATGCCAATGTGCGCGTTTATCGACCGAGCTAAGTGCCCGGGGCTGTTTGCCTGTGGCCTGCGTCACCGGCCCCCCGACGCCGCCGACAGGCTGTAACGGCCTTGTCGGACTCAACGTAAATCGCTGCCACGACCTGTCAGCACACCGAATCCTCTGATCGAGATACACAAGTGATCGAAAATCTACGCAACATCGCCATCATTGCTCACGTTGACCATGGTAAAACCACCCTGGTAGACAAACTCTTGCGTCAATCCGGCACCCTGGAGCGCAACGAGCTCAACGACGAGCGCGTGATGGACTCCAACGACCAGGAAAAAGAGCGCGGTATTACCATCCTGGCGAAAAACACCGCCATCAACTGGAATGGCTACCACATCAACATCGTGGACACCCCGGGCCACGCCGACTTCGGTGGTGAAGTAGAGCGCGTGATGTCGATGGTCGACTCCGTGCTGCTGCTGGTTGACGCTCAAGACGGTCCTATGCCGCAAACCCGTTTCGTGACCAAGAAGGCTTTCGAAGCCGGCCTGCGTCCGATCGTGGTCATCAACAAGGTTGACCGTCCAGGCGCGCGTCCGGACTGGGTCCTGGACCAGATCTTCGACCTGTTCGACAACCTGGGTGCCACCGAAGAACAGCTGGACTTCAAAGTCGTCTACGCCTCGGCCCTGAACGGCATTGCCGGTCTGGACCACACCGCCATGGCTGAAGACATGACCCCGCTGTACCAGTCGATCGTTGACGACGTACCAGCGCCGAAAGTCGACCGTGACGGTCCGTTCCAGATGCAGATCTCGGCACTGGACTACAACAGCTTCCTGGGTGTTATCGGTGTTGGCCGTATCGCCCGTGGTCGCATCAAGCCGAACACCCCGGTGGTTGCCATCGACGCCGACGGCAAGAAGCGCAACGGTCGTATCCTCAAGCTGATGGGTCACCACGGCCTGCACCGCATCGACGTTGAAGAAGCAGCTGCCGGCGACATCGTCTGCATCAGCGGCTTCGAGCAACTGTTCATCTCCGACACCCTGTGCGACCCACTGAATGTCGAAGCGATGAAGCCGTTGACCGTCGACGAGCCAACCGTTTCCATGACCTTCCAGGTCAACGACTCGCCATTCTGCGGTAAAGAAGGCAAGTTCGTGACCAGCCGTAACATCAAGGAACGCCTGGACAAAGAGCTGCTCTACAACGTGGCACTGCGCGTTGAAGAAGGCGACTCGGCCGACAAGTTCAAGGTCTCCGGCCGTGGTGAGCTGCACCTCTCGGTACTGATCGAAACCATGCGTCGCGAAGGCTTCGAAATGGGCGTGGGCCGTCCTGAAGTGATCATCCGCATGGTTGATGGCGTCAAGCACGAACCGTACGAAAACGTGACCATCGACCTGCCGGAAGAATCCCAGGGCGCGATCATGGAGCAAATGGGCCTGCGTAAAGGCGACCTGACCAACATGGTTCCGGATGGCAAGGGCCGTGTGCGCCTTGAGTACAACATCCCGGCTCGTGGCCTGATCGGTTTCCGTAACGAGTTCCTGACCCTGACCTCCGGTGGCGGCATCCTGACTTCGATCTTCGATCGTTACGACGTGATGAAGTCCGGCGACATGTCCGGCCGTCAGAACGGTGTCCTGGTATCGGTTGCGACCGGCAAGGCACTGACCTACTCGCTGGAAACCCTGCAAGCGCGCGGCAAGCTGTTCGTCGAGCACGGCCAGGATATCTACGAAGGTCAAATCGTCGGCCTGAACAGCCGCGACAACGACCTGGGCGTGAACCCAACCAAAGGCAAGAAGCTCGACAACATGCGTGCTTCGGGCAAGGACGAAACCATCGCCCTGGTTCCGCCGGTCAAGTTCACCCTGGAGCAAGCTCTGGAGTTCGTGCAGGAAGACGAGCTGTGTGAAGTCACTCCTAAGTCCATCCGTCTTCGCAAGAAGATCCTGGGCGAAAGCGAGCGTACCCGCGCTGCCAAGAAAAGCGGCAACTGAGTTTCGACTTAGTTAGCAGCTAAAAAAAACGCCCCTGATTGTGAAATCAGGGGCGTTTTTTTATGCCTGGAGTTTGTGTGGCGGCTGTCAGGCCCTATCGCGAGCAAGCTCGCTCCCACAGTGGATCTTCAGTGGATACAGATTTGTGTGGGAGCGAGCTTGCTCGCGATAACGGAGGTTCAGACACAGCTGAACCATCAGTCGATCAAAATTTGTCCAACGTCCGCGGATTACGCTCGCGCTCCACTTCCTTGGGCTTGTAGGCACAATACCCCGGCCGTGGCCCGACCCGCGGATGGTTGCGGCAGGTGTCCGGGCGTTTCTCGTAAATGGTGCACAACCGGCTTTTGCGGTCCAGATAAAGGCAATCGTTGTTGCTCATGCGCTGGAGCGTGAAGATCTCGGACTTCTGGTTGTAGCGCTCGACGATCCCTTCCTTTTGCAGGCGCTTGGCGATGTTCTTCGGTGGGTCGCCCAGTTCGAACTCGTCGACGATACCGATGCGGATCAGGTCCTTGATCTTGACCTCCACCGGCAGCGTGCAGCAGCTCGACACGCAGGAACCGCACATCGGGGCGGAGTACTTGGCCCAGGTATCGAGTCGGTCGATCTCCGCGGCGGCGATCAGGTTGGGCTTCATCATCACGGTTTACCAGCATGCATCAGGGCGCGAGATCATACCGGGACTGGTGAAATTTTGAACGACCATCCGCCAGTTTTTTTTCATCCCGGCCAAACCCGCCCGGATCGGCACGGCCCCTGCATTCATTCGACCATCCGGCAATTCCATGGCGACGATTCTCCGAGACTCGGGGAAATCTACCGAACCAAGAGCCTATGCCGTCTGTCAGACCGTCTAGGCTCAGACAATTCCATGCTCGTTCGAGGTCTTATCAATGACTCAAGAACCACTTGTTCGCGAAGCCGAAGTTGCCGCATTTCGCGACGCAGTGTTGACCAAACTCACTTATGCCGTTGGCAAGGACCCGGATCATGCGTTTGATCACGATTGGTTCGAAGCCATCGCCCTCGCCGCCCGCGACCACATGGTCGATCACTGGATGGACCACACGCGACAGATCTACCGCAAGGGCCAGAAGCGCGTCTATTACCTCTCCCTGGAATTCCTCATCGGTCGTTTGCTCTACGACAGCCTGAGCAACCTCGGTCTGCTGGACACGGCGCGCGAGGCGCTGACCGAGCTGGGCGTGGACCTGGAGCGCATTCGTCTGCTCGAGCCGGATGCGGCGTTGGGCAACGGTGGTCTTGGCCGCTTGGCCGCGTGTTTCATGGAAAGCATGTCGACCCTGGGTATTGCCGGCCATGGCTACGGCATCCGTTATGAACACGGCCTGTTTCGCCAGGCGATCGTCGACGGCTGGCAGCAGGAGCAGACCGAGCATTGGCTGGATTTCGGCAACCCTTGGGAGTTCGAGCGGCCGGAGGTGGTCTACCCGATCGGCTTTGGCGGTAGCGTCGAGACCGTAACCGATGAGGCGGGTAAAACCCGCCAAGTCTGGTCCCCGGCCGAAACCGTGCGGGCCATTGCCTATGACACGCCGGTAGTAGGCTGGCGCGGTGCCAGCGTCAATACCCTGCGCCTGTGGCGCGCCCGAGCCGTGGAAGACCTGCACCTGGAACGCTTCAACGCCGGCGACCACTTGGGCGCGGTAGCCGAAGTGGCCCGAGCCGAAAGTATTTCCCGCGTGCTGTACCCGGCCGACAGCACCGAGGCTGGCCAGGAACTGCGCCTGCGCCAGGAATACTTCTTCGTGGCCGCCTCGCTGCAAGACCTGCTGCGCCGTCATCGCAACATGCACACCTCGGTGCTGACCCTGGGCGACCACGCGGCGATCCAGCTCAACGACACTCACCCATCCATTGCCGTGGCCGAGCTGATGCGGCAACTGGTGGACGTCTACGACGTGGCGTGGGACGCGGCCTGGCAGATCACCCAGGACACACTGTCCTACACCAACCACACGTTGCTGCCCGAAGCCCTGGAAACCTGGCCGGTGGGGCTGATGGAGCGCATGTTGCCCCGGCACATGCAGATCATCTACCTGATCAACGCCCAGCACATCGATTCGCTGCGGGCCAAGGGTGTGCACGATTTCGATGTGCTGCGTTCGGTTTCGCTGATCGAAGAGGACAATGGCCGCCGGGTGCGCATGGGCAACCTGGCATTCCTCGGGTCCCATAGTGTCAACGGCGTGTCCGGGTTGCATACCCAACTGATGCGCAGCACGGTGTTTTCCGAGCTGCACAAACTCTATCCGGATCGGATCAACAACAAGACCAACGGCATCACCTTCCGCCGCTGGCTGTTCCAGGCCAACTCCGAATTGACCTCGATGATGGTCGATGCCCTCGGCCCAAGCGTGCTCGACAACCCCGAGGAACGCTTGATCGAACTGGAACCGTTTGCCGACAAGCCGGCGTTTCGCAAGCTGTTCGCCGAGCAGCGTTTGCACAGCAAGAAGGCCCTGGCTTACTTGATCCACGAGCGCCTGGGCATCGCCGTGAACCCGGCGGCGATGTTCGACGTGCAGGTCAAGCGGATCCACGAGTACAAGCGCCAGTTGCTCAACTTGATGCACACCGTGGCGCTGTACCAGGCGATCCGCGCCGAGCCGGAAGTGGACTGGGTGCCGCGGGTGAAAATCTTCGCCGGCAAGGCCGCCGCCAGTTACCACCAGGCCAAGCTGATCATCAAGTTGACCAACGACATCGCCCGGGTGGTGAACAACGACCCGACCGTGCGTGGTTTGCTCAAAGTGGTGTTCCTGCCCAACTACAACGTCAGCCTGGCCGAAAGCATCATTCCGGCGGCGGACCTGTCGGAGCAGATCTCCACGGCCGGTTTCGAAGCGTCGGGCACCAGCAACATGAAGTTCGGCCTCAACGGCGCACTGACCATCGGCACCATGGACGGCGCCAACGTGGAGATGCATGAGCGCGTCGGCGGTGAGCACATGTTCATCTTCGGCCTGACCGCCGAGCAGGTGGAGGCCCGCAAGCAAAACGGCGAGTTCAGCGCCGCGCCGGACATCGCCGCGTCCCATCGGCTCAACGACGTGCTGCAGGCGATTCGCGGCGGCGTGTTCTCGCCGGATGATCCGATGCGCTACGCCGGGCTCGTGGACTCGTTGGTGGACTACGACCGCTTCCTGGTCTGCGCCGACTTCGACTCGTACTGGAACGCCCAGGCCAAGGTCGAAGAGCGTTGGCACGACTCCAAGCAATGGTGGCGTTCGGCGGTGCTCAACACCGCGCGCATGGGCTGGTTCTCTTCGGACCGGACCATCCGCGAGTATGCCACCGACATCTGGAAAGCCCTGGAGTAGCATTTACTGTAAGAAATGTGAGCGAAGCCCAACGGCGGTTGGGCTTCGTCGATATACTAGGCGCCAGTTTCGCCGGGCTATGTGGCCGGGCTCAGCACTGGAAGTGCCAACAATCCAATGTGGGAGCGAGCGGTGTGGGAGCAAAGCTTGCCCGCGATGAAAACGCCGAGGTCTCTTGAGGACCGCAGCGCCTGGATCGCGAGCAAGCTTTGCTCCCACACAGCTCGCTCCCACAGGGTTTGGGGGTTTCCACTAGACTGATCCAGGCACCGCATCACCCCGGTTACGCCCGCAACGGGCCGCTTAGGGATATCGACCATGCAATGGATCTTGACGCTGTTGGGCCTGGCACTCGGCTGGGTGGTGGACGAGTCGTTCGCCGATGCGCTGATAGGCGCCTTGGTGGGGCTTGGCATCGCCCAGTCGTTTCGATTGGGGCGCCTGGGTATCCAGGCGGCCAAGCAACAGATCTTGTTGCAGGAGGCCCAGCAGAGCTTACTCACGTTGGAGGCACGCCTGGCAGTGTTCGAGCGCGGGGCCGTTGCCGCGTCGAGTGAGCCTGCGCCAGCGCCCGAGGTTGTCGTGCCCCAGGCCGCGAAGCCCGAAGCGCGCACCGAGCCAGGGCTGGTCTGGGAGTTGCCGCCAGATCTCGAGCCCGTTCCCACGATGGCCTCCCAAGCCAGCCAGCCGTTGCCCGATGACGTTTGGAAAACCGCGCCGACCACGACCAGTCGGCATGCCGACCGCGACTTCGCGCCGCTGCCCCTGGAACCGATGCCCCTGGAACCGAGGGTTTCGAAACCCGCGGCCCCCCGCGGCCCGAATCTGTTCGACCGCGCCGTGATTGGCGCGCGCAACTGGCTGTTCGGTGGCAACACTGTGCTGCGGGTCGGCGTGGTGCTGTTGTTCCTCGGCCTGGCGTTTTTGCTGCGCTATGCCACCGAAGGCATGGTGGTGCCGATCGAATTGCGTTACGCCGGCGTCGCGGCCAGTGCATTGGGCCTGTTGGGCCTGGGCTGGTGGTTGCGCCAACGCAACAGCAACTATGCGCTTATGCTCCAGGGCACCGGGATCGCGGTGCTGTACCTGACGGTGTTCGCGGCCATGCGCCTGCATCCGTTGCTCGATTCCAAGGCGGCCTTGGGCTTGCTGGTCGCGGTGACGGTGTTCTCGGCAATCCTGGCGATTACCCAGAACGCCCTGGGCCTGGCTGCGGCTGCGGCGCTGGGCGGGTTTGCCGCGCCGATCCTGACCTCCACCGGCAGTGGCAACCACGTCGCGCTGTTCAGCTATTTCATCCTGCTCAACGCCGGCATCCTTGCGATTGCCTGGTTCAAGGCCTGGCGCCTGCTCAACCTGATCGGTTTTGTCGGCACCTTCGGCATCGGTTTCGCCTGGGGCATGCGTTCCTACACACCGGAACTGCTCTGGAGCACCGAACCGTTCCTGATCCTGTTCTTCCTCATCTACCTGGCGATTGGCTTGCTGTTTACCCGGCGCAAGTTGCTGGAAATGAGCGATGCTCCCGAAGACGCCAGCCGCGATGCGCTGTTGCACTGGTCGGCGCGCAAGGGCGATTACGTGGACGGCACCATGCTGTTCGGCCCGCCGCTGGTGGGCTTCGGCTTGCAGTTCGCGTTGGTGCAGCATTTCGAGTTCGCCGCTGCGTTCAGCGCCCTGGCCCTGGGCATGATCTATATGGGCCTGGCGCGGGTATTGATGGGCGGTCGCGCCCTGCTGCTGGCGGAAACCTGCCTTGCCCTGGGGGTGATTTTTGCCAGCCTGGCGATCCCTTTGGGGCTCGACGCCCGCTGGACCGCAGCGGCGTGGGCCGTGGAGGGCGCAGGGATCTTCTGGCTGGGCCTGCGCCAGCAGCGCCCATTCGCCCGGGCTTTTGCCTTGTTGCTGCAGTTGGGCTCGGCACTGGCGTTCGTCAGCGAATTGCGTATCGGCGACGGCAGCCTGCTCGATGGGTCTGCGCTGGGTGCGTTGATGCTCGGCGGCGCCTTGCTGTTCACCTTCTACCAACTGCACAAGGCTGAGCCCGGACACAGCGCCCATTGGGAGCGCCAAGGCCTGCCGGTGCTGGCTGTGCTGGGGTTGAGTTTCCTCTATCTGCTGGCACCACTGTTCTTCTTCACCCACGGCACCGCCATCGCCTGGGCCCTGGCTGGGTTGGCAACGCTGTTTGTTGGCCTGCGCCTGCAGTCGCGCAGCTTCCTGTTCAGCGCATTTGGGGTGCAATTGCTGGGCGGCGCGCTGTTCCTGCTGCGCTTGCAAGGCGCCGAGGGGGATTCGGCGGCGGTGTTAAGCGCGGGCTGGAGCGGTTTGCTCAGCGCCTCGCTGATCGGCCTGGCGTTGATTGGCGGCATGTTGCTGGCGGCACGTGACGACATGGTGCGCAACGATGTCCGGTTGCTGCGCGGCTTGTCGGTGGTGTTGCTGGCGGGGTTGGTGCTGATCAACCTTGCGGTGCTGTTCGTCCTGCCGTGGCAAACGGCGAGCGGTGTGTGGGCGGCCAGCGGCCTGTTGATCATCTGGCTGAGCCTGTACCTGAAACAGCGCGTGAGTTTTGTCTTCGGCCTGCTGCTGCAACTGCTGGGCGGTGCGGCGTTCCTGACCGCGGGGCCGGCGCTGTTGGGGCCGCTCAACGCCGAGGATCTGCGACCGCTGGCCCATAGCGGCTTCTGGACGCCGCTGGTGCTGGGGCTGGCAGCCCTGGTGGGCGCATGGCGCCTGCAACGGGCGCACGCGGCGCGGGAACTCGAGGCCTTGAGCTTGCAGCGCTTGTCCGAGTTGCTGCTGATCTGGGGCGCCGGTTGGTGGGCGCTGGCGTGGGTCAGCGAAGTCTTGCGCTTTGCCCCGGCGAACCTGCAAGGCAGCTGGCTGCTGCTGGTCGCGGCGATCAGCGTGGCGGTGTGGACGGTCTTGGCGCAGCGGCTGAAATGGCCGGCGCTGGGGCTGCTGTGCACCTTGCTGATTCCGGCGGCGGGCTGCGTGCTGGTGGCAACGGGGCACAGCCACTATCACCCGGCCGCGAATTTCGGCTGGCTGGCCTGGCTGGCGGTATTTGCCGTGCATTTCCTTTCTCTCAAGCGCCTGGCGCCGATGCTGCCGGCCCCGGCGCGCAGTACGGCCCACGTGCTCGGTTGCTGGTTGCTGATGGCGGTGTTGATGCTGGAGTTGCGTTACGGCCTGCTGTTGCTGTCCGAGCAGTACAACGCCTGGCGCTGGCTGGCCTGGGCGATCCTGCCAGGCCTGTACCTGGTGCTGATGGCCACGCCGCGTACCTTGCCGTGGCCGGTATCGGCCCAACCGCGCGAGTACCGTGTCTACGCAGCGGCGCCGATGGCGCTATTGATGCTCGGTTGGTTCTGGCTGACCAACACCTTCAGCGATGGCAACTCAGAGCCACTGCCTTATGTGCCGTTGCTCAATCCCTTGGAGCTGGGCCTGCTGTTCGCCTTGTTCGGCATCTATGTGTGGGCCCGTAACGCCGTGGAGCAATCGACGAACCGTTGGAATCGCGTCGGGCGCATCGCCCAGTTGATCGCCGGTGTGTCGTTGTTCGCGTTCTTCACCGCCCTGGTGATGCGCACTGCCCACCAGTGGATGGATGTCCCGTACGAGCTGGACGCGCTGCTCGAGTCGATGTTCGTGCAGGCCGGGTTGTCCATTGTCTGGACCCTGATCGCCCTGGGGCTGATGATCGGTGGGCATGTGCGCCACCGTCGTGAAGTGTGGCTGATCGGTGCGGCGTTGATCGCCGTGGTAGTGGCCAAGCTGTTCTTTGTCGAATTGAGTAACCGTGGCGGTCTGGCGCGGATTGTTTCGTTTATCGGTGTAGGCGTGTTGCTGCTGGTAGTGGGCTATTTTGCGCCGCTGCCGCCCAAGCGCCCGGAGACGGTCGCGCAGGATGAGCCGCCTATGCCTGTCAGTGAGGGAGTGTCATCTTGAGTCGCAAGTTGAGTCGAATCGGGCTGGGTGTGGTGGGGTTATGGACGGCATTGTCGGCCGTAGCCCAGGAGCAACCGGCGGATTTCTCCCATCAGGTGCCGTTGGCCTTGAGCGGCGAGGGGCCGTGGTATCGCCTGCCGTTGCCGCTGGACGTGCAGTTGCAGGCGCGCCAGACCGACCTGAGCGACCTGCGGGTCTTCAACGCGGCCGGCCAGGCCCAGGCCTATGCCCTGGTGCGTGAGTCGGCCCAGAGCCGGGAAAACCGCACCCTCACCGACGTGAAGTGGTTCCCGCTGTACAACGCCGCCGATGACGATGAGCGCGCGCCGAGTGTGCGGGTGCAATCGAACGCCAACGGTACCTTGGTGGAAGTCCAACCCTCCAGCCGGCTCGAAGCAGGGGAGGAGGAGTTGCGTGGCTGGTTGTTGGATGCCAGCGCGCTCAAGGCGCCGTTGCAGCAGTTGGTCCTCGACTGGACCAGTGAGCGCGACGGTTTCCAGCGGTTCACCATCGAAGCCAGTGACGACTTGCAACACTGGCAGTCGTGGGGCGAAGGCCAGGTGGCGCGCTTGACCTTTGCCGATGAGCGGGTCGAGCAGCATGAAGTGAGCTTGCCGGGGCAATCGGCGCGTTACCTGCGATTGTTGTGGGATTCGCCGTCCTCCGCGCCGATCCTGACTTCGGCCCAGCTGCAAAGCGCCAGTCGCGAAAGCCTGCCGTTGCCGTTGGCATGGTCGCAGCCATTGGCCGGCAGCACCACGAAGGCCGGTGAATACACCTGGCAGTTGCCCATGGGGCTGAACATCGAGCAGGTGCAGGTCGAGCTGAGCCAAGCCAACAGCCTGGCGCCGGTGACCCTGGCCGGTCGCCGTGAAAGCAGCCATCCGTGGCAACCGCTGG
This sequence comes from Pseudomonas sp. KB_12, assembly GCF_052114545.1. Lineage (NCBI taxonomy): Bacteria > Pseudomonadati > Pseudomonadota > Gammaproteobacteria > Pseudomonadales > Pseudomonadaceae > Pseudomonas > Pseudomonas sp. KB_12. The sequence goes on from NZ_JBFREY010000019.1 coordinate 119,435, forward strand.
GCAGTGGCTTGCTCTATCGCCTGACCCAGAACGGCCAGGATGTGCTGCAAAACCAATTGCAACTGTCCGGCCAGACCGTGCAGCAATTGAAATTGACCGTGGACGAGCGTGGCGGCGGCCTGGGTAGCGAAGCCCCGGCCCTGCGCTTTGCCGTGCGTCCGACCCAGGTGGTGTTCCTGGCGCGCGGCGAAGGGCCCTACAGCCTGGCCCTGGGCAGCGCAACCGTGAAAGCGGCCAGCTTGCCCTTGACCACGCTGGTGCCCGATTACAAGCCGTCACGGCTGGCGACGCTGGGTACGGCGACCGTGAACGGCGCAGCCACGTCGACCCCGGCTGCGGCCACGGTAACCACGCCTGCGACGGTCGAGACCAACTGGAAGAAAATCGGCTTGTGGGCGGTGCTGCTGCTCAGCGTGCTGTTCCTCGCGGCGATGGCGTTCAGCCTGTTGCGCAAGCCGCCGGTCAAATCCTGAGGCGGGTGCTTCGCCCCCGATCGCGAGCAAGCTCGCTCCCACAATAGACCGCGTTCGTCGAAACAACTTGGTCAACTGTGGGAGCGAGCTTGCTCGCGATGGCGCCCTCTCAACCAACAGAATTACCCAAGCGAGCCCCACCCCGTGAACTCAATCCTCCATATCCCGTCTCATAGGAGGAATTAAGTCCCGACTCGCGCTAAACTGCGCTGGTTTTTCCGTCCCCTATTCTTCGGAGCCGTCCATGTCCCGCGTTACCTTGAGTCGCTATTTGATTGAGCAGACCCGCAGCAACAACACCCCTGCCGATCTGCGCTTTTTGATCGAAGTGGTGGCGCGTGCGTGCAAGGAAATCAGCCACGCCGTCTCCAAAGGCGCGCTGGGTGGTGTCCTGGGCAGCATGGGCACTGAAAACGTGCAGGGCGAAGTGCAGAAGAAGCTCGACGTGCTGTCCAACGAAATCCTGCTCGAAGCCAACGAATGGGGCGGTCACCTGGCCGGCATGGCGTCCGAGGAAATGGACAATGCCTACCAGATCCCGGGCAAATACCCCAAGGGTGCCTACCTGCTGGTGTTTGACCCACTGGACGGTTCGTCGAACATCGACATCAACGCGCCGGTTGGCACCATCTTCTCGGTACTGCGTTGCCCGAATGAATACCTGAGCCAGAACGAAGCCTTGAATGAAAAGGCCTTCCTGCAGCCAGGCACCGAGCAGGTCGCCGCCGGCTATGCCATCTACGGCCCTCAGACCATGCTGGTGCTGACCCTGGGCGACGGCGTCAAGGGCTTCACCCTGGACCGCGAAATGGGCAGCTTCGTACTGACCCACGAAGACATCACCATTCCTGAAACCACCCAGGAATTCGCCATCAACATGTCCAACCAGCGTCACTGGGAAGCCCCGGTAAAACGCTACGTTGAAGAGTTGCTGGCGGGCGAAGAAGGCCCGCTGAAAAAGAACTACAACATGCGCTGGGTCGCCGCGATGGTTGCCGATGTGCACCGTATCCTGACCCGTGGCGGTCTGTTCATGTACCCGCGCGACAGCCGTGAGCCGTCCAAGCCGGGCAAACTGCGCCTGATGTACGAAGCCAACCCGATGTCGTTCCTGGTGGAACAGGCGGGCGGCGCTTCCACCGACGGCCACCAGCGTATCCTCGATATCAAGCCTGAAGGCCTGCACCAGCGCGTGGCCGTGTTCCTTGGCTCGAAAGAAGAAGTGGCGCGCGCCACGGCCTACCACAAGGAATAAATCATGGCCGAGCCCTGGCAGCCGTTGCTCGATTGGTGGTTTGGTTCAGCCAAGACACCGGACGAGATATCGGCTGACAGAGGCAAGCTGTGGTTCGGCAAACGCCATGATCGCCAGGCCAACGAGCGCTTTGGCGATCAGGTCGAGCTGGCACTGGCCGGCGAATTGACCGACTGGGCGCAACGCCCGGAAGGTTGGCTGGCCCTGGTGCTGCTACTCGACCAACTCCCGCGAATGATCTTTCGCGACACCCCCAAGGCCTTCTCCGGTGACCTGCGTGCCCAAGCGCTGGTGGCCCAGGGCATGGCAGCGGATTTCGACCGGCAACTCAAACCGATCCAACGCGTATTCATCTACCTCGTGCTCGAACACTGCGAAAACCTCGCGGTGCAGAACGAGGCCGTGTCGCGGTTTATCGACCTGGTGCGAGACCAGCCGGAGGCGCAGCGGGCAGTGTTTGAAGACAACCTGGATTATGCTGAACGGCATCAGAAGATCATTGCCCGGTTTGGCCGCTTTCCCCATCGCAATGCGGTGTTGGGGCGCGAGTCCACGGCTGATGAACTGGAGTTTTTGAGCAGGCCTGGGTCCAGGTTCTGATTTTGCTGTGAGGCTGATGCCGCTATCGCGAGCAAGCTCGCTCCCACAGGACTTTCAGCGAATGGAAATCCAGTGTGGGAGCGAGCTTGCTCGCGATGGGGCCCTTCCGGACTAGATCCGGAAGCTACCCACCAACTGCTTCAACCGTGCCGCCTGCTGCTCCAGGTCGGCACAGGCCCGCAAGGTGGCTTGCAGGTTTTCCACGCCTTCCTGGTTCAGGGTGTTGATCTCGGTGATGTCGACGTTGATTGACTCCACCACGGCGGTCTGTTCTTCGGTGGCGGTCGCCACGGACTGGTTCATGCCGTCGATTTCACCAATACGCTGGGTCACGCTGCCCAGGCGTTCGCCGGCCTGGTTGGCGATGCCGACGCTGCTTTCGCTCTGGCGCTGGCTGTCGGTCATGGTCAGTACCGCTTCCCGGGCGCCAACTTGCAGTTCTTCGATCATCTTCTGCACTTGCTGCGCCGAATCCTGGGTGCGGTGGGCCAGGTTGCGCACTTCATCGGCCACCACGGCGAAGCCGCGTCCGGCTTCACCGGCACGGGCCGCTTCGATGGCGGCGTTGAGGGCGAGCAGGTTGGTCTGCTGGGAAATGCTGGTGATCACCTCAAGAATCTGGCCGATGTTCACGGTGTTGCTGTTCAAGGTTTCGATGTTGCCGCACGAATCGCTGATCTTGGCCGACAACTGCTGCATGGCCGCGATGGTTTTATCCACCACTTGTTGGCCATCTTCAGCCAGGCTGCGCGCATGGCTGGAATGTTGCGAGGCGAGGGCGGCGTTCTGGGCGATTTCCTGGGCGGCGGCACCGAGCTGGTTGATGGCCGCGGCCACGCTGCTGGTGCGCGAAGCCTGCTGGTCGGAGTTGAACATCGACGAGTTGGACGCGCTGACCACGCGCAGGGCGACTTCGTTGACCTGGCCGGTGGCCGAGGCCACTTCACGGATCGAGGTATGAATGCGCTCGACAAAGCGGTTGAACGAAGTCCCCAGCGCGCCGAATTCGTCCTGGCCGTGGATGACCAGGCGCCGGGTCAGGTCGCCTTCGCCTTCGGCGATGTCATGCATGGCGCGGCCCATGGTCAGCAGCGGTTGCATCAGCACGCGGATCAACATGCCGAGCAGGGCGATGATGAACACCACGGCGATGACCATGGCGATCAGCGCCGACGTACGGAACTCACTGAGCATCGCCAGCGCGGTGTCCTTGTCGAGCACCAGTGCCACGTACCAGTCGGCTCCTGGCACGCCGTTGACGTGGGTGAAGGAGATGAATTGGGTCTTGCCGTCGAGATCGACTTCTTTCACGCCCGGGCTGATTTGAGGCGCGCCGTTAGGGTAGGCCTCGGCCAGGGTCTTGAGCACGCGCTTGCTGTCAGGGTGGATCAGGATCTTGCCGTCGGCACTGACGATGAACGCGTGGCCGTGGCCGCCGAAGTTCAGCGAATTGATGATGGCGCTGATGCTGGACAGGTCGATGTCCGCGCCGGCCACGCCGATCATCTGGTTGTGGTGCTGCACTGGGGTGGCGACGGTGATCACCAGCTTGCCCGACGAGGCGGCAATGTAGGGTTCGGTGACGATGGTTTGCTGTGCGCTGTTGGCGGCCTTGTACCAGCCGCGGGCGCGCGGGTCGTAATCGGCGGCGCGATTGCCGGCCGGTACCGAGAACATCACGCCGTCGGTGCCACCAAAATAACTGAGCTGGAAATTGCTGGTGTAGGCCGGCAGGCCCACGGCGCGCTTGAGGCTGTCGGCACTGCTGCCGTCCACGGCAATCTGCTGGGCCAGCGATTGCAGCAACTGGATGCGGCCGTCGACCCACGTCTGGATGTTGCGGCTGGTCAGGTTGCCGAGTTCCTGCATGGAGGTTTCGGTGCTGGCGTTCAAGCTCTGGCGTTGACGATAGTCGTTGAACAGGATGAAACAGGCGAATGCGACGGCCACCACGAGGGCGGCAGCCAACAGGATTTTATGGCTGAATTTCATGTTTCTGGTCATTAATAACACTACCGCGGAGGGACGGGTCAGGACTGGATGTCAATTTGCCATAACGCAGTAGTTTGCGCTGTTTCTTTTTATCGGCGCGCCAGACCATCCCATCAGCCGGTAGCGGTTCAATTCCGACGAAATGCACGACGCCGYCACAAAGTAGGTGTTTCATCGATGAAACACCTGCCCAGGCCCAATAAATACCGGGGGCGTCGGGGAACCAGATAGGGGTTTTCTCTTCTAAGCTTCTGGTTGGCACCTGCCAGCCCCCTTCCGTTCCAGGAGTTACACCATGTCGCTGCGATCTATCGCCTTGTTGTTTGTGTGTGTCGTATTGACTGCATGCAGCAAGGTCAACCAGGAAAACTACTCGAAGCTGTCGGCTGGCATGCCCAAGTCCGAAGTCGAAACGTTACTGGGGAAACCGACCGATTGTTCGGGCGCGCTCGGCATGTCCAGCTGTACCTGGGGCGACCAGAAAAGCTTTATCAGCGTGCAGTACGCCGGTGACAAAGTGTTGATGTTTTCCGGCCAAGGCCTGAAGTAAACCGGGGCCACGTGCCCGCGGGAGAAAAATAATGATGCGGTTAGTTTTTGTGCTTTTGGCTGGCCTGATTTTGGCTGGCTGTGCCACTTCTGGCGAAGATCCGCTGTCACCCAAGACGGTCAACAGCGTCAATCTCAAGCGCTACCAAGGGACCTGGTATGAGTTGGCCCGCCTGCCCATGTATTTCCAGCGCAATTGCGCGCAATCGGAAGCTCACTACACCCTCAAGCCAGACGGCAGTGTGGGAGTGCTCAATCGCTGCCTGACCTCGGACTGGCAGTGGGAAGAAGCCAGGGGCACCGCCACGCCGCAGGTGCCGGGCAAGACCGACAAGCTCTGGGTCGAGTTCGATAACTGGTTTTCGCGGATCGTGCCGGGCGTGGCGAAAGGGCAATACTGGGTGTTGTACGTCAGCGATGACTACAAGACCGCCATCGTCGGCGACCCAAGCCGTCGCTACATGTGGCTGCTGTCCCGTACGCCGACCGTCAATAGCGTCGTGCGCGAGGAGCTGCTGAGCAAGGCACGCCAGCAGGGTTACGACACCACACGCCTGATCTGGCGCGCGTCGGATCGACAGATGGCCAAAACCTCGGACTAACTGCCACCCGAAAGCCAATGTGGGAGCGAGCTTGCTCGCGATAGCGGACTTTCAGTCAACCTGTAGGTTGAAGGTAATGGCCCTATCGCGAGCAAGCTCGCTCCCACAGGGTTGATTGGGTCAGCCCAGAAGGTCGCGCAGGACCTGGGTAAACGCCCGGGCGCTTTGCTCTTCGCCCGCATGCCGCCCATCGCGCACCACCCACCGGCCGCCGACCATCACATCGCGTACCTGGCGATCGCCGCCGGCAAACAGCCAGCGATTGAGGATCCCGTCGCCCTGGGCCGTGGCCAGATATGGGTCGCTGCCATCGAGCACCAGCCAGTCGGCGCGCTTGCCGATTTCGAGGGCGCCGATCGGTTGCCCCAGGGCCTGGGCACCGCCTTCCAGCGCCGCATCGAACAAGGTGCGGCCGACCATCGGCTGATCCGTTCGATACAAGCGGTTGCGCCGTTGATCCCGCAGGCGCTGGCCATATTCCAGCCAACGCAATTCTTCGACCACGCTCAATGACACATGGCTGTCAGAGCCGATCCCCAGGCGCCCGCCCTCGGCGAGGAAATCCACGGCCGGGAAAATCCCGTCCCCCAGGTTGGCTTCGGTGGTCAGGCACAGGCCGGCAATCGCCCGGCTCCTGGCCATGAGGCTGATTTCCTGGGCGTTGGCGTGGGTAGCGTGGACCAGGCACCAGCGCTGGTCGACTTCGGTGTTTTCGTACAGCCATTGCAGCGGGCGGGCGCCGCTCCAGCTCAGACAGTCGTCGACTTCCTTCTGCTGCTCGGCAATGTGAATGTGCACCGGGCACTCGCGGTCACTGGCGGCCAGCACATCCTGGATCTGCCCGGGCGTTACGGCACGCAGCGAGTGGAAGCACAGACCCAGCGCCTGGGACGGCTGCCCGGCCAGGATCGGCTGCAAGCGCGACTGAAGCTTCAAGTAGTTTTCGGTGCTGTTGATGAACCGGCGCTGCCCGTCGTTAGGGGCCTGGCCGCCAAAACCGGAGTGGCTGTAAAGCACCGGCAGCAGCGTCAGGCCGATGCCGGCAGCGCTGGCGGCGTGGCTGATGCGCAGGGCCAGCTCCGCCGGGTCGGCGTAGGGCGCGCCATCGGTGTCGTGGTGCACATAGTGGAATTCGGCGACCGAGGTGTAGCCGGCCTTGAGCATTTCGATGTACAGCTGGCGGGCAATGATACCGAGTTGGTCGGGGCTGATTTTTCCGACGAGGCGGTACATCAAGTCGCGCCATGTCCAGAAACTGTCGTTGGGATTGCCCGCCACTTCCGCCAGCCCGGCCATGGCCCGTTGGAAGGCATGGGAGTGCAGGTTCGGCATACCCGGCAACAGCGGACCGCCCAGCCGTTCGGCGCCGTCTGCGTGGGAGCCGGCCTGGATATGGGTCAGGACGCCTTCGGCATCGACCTCAAGACGTACATCATGGGCCCATCCACTAGGCAGCAGCGCGCGTTCGGCAAAGAAGGCGGACATGGTTCAACCTCATTGTGCGTAATTTGTATATACATATACAGACGTTTGCCTGGCCGGTAAACTCCGGCAAGCTAGCATTCTTATCCGCAGAACAAGGAACCGCCGTGTCGACTCCGCCTGCCAAACCGCCGCTGGCCGCAAACATGGGTGACAGTCCGGCCCCCCTGTACGCCCGCGTCAAACAGATGATCACCCAGCAGATCGACAGTGGAAACTGGCCGCCGCATTACCGCGTGCCGTCGGAAAGCGAACTGGTCAGCCAACTGGGCTTCAGTCGCATGACCATCAACCGTGCGCTGCGGGAAATGACCGCCGACGGCCTGTTGGTGCGCATGCAGGGTGTCGGCACCTTCGTGGCCGAGCCCAAGAGCCAGTCCGCGTTGTTCGAAGTGCATAACATCGCCGACGAAATCGCCTCCCGTGGTCATCGCCACACTTGCAAGGTCATCACCCTGGAAGAAGAGGCGGCCGGTTCCGAGCGGGCCCTGGCCCTGGATATGCGCGAAGGCCAGAAAGTGTTCCATTCGCTGATCGTGCATTTCGAGAACGACATCCCCGTGCAAATCGAGGACCGCTTCGTCAACGCACTGGTGGCGCCTGAATACCTCAAGCAGGACTTCACCGTGCAAACGCCCTACGCCTATCTGAACCAGGTCGCGCCGCTGACCGAAGGCGAGCATGTGGTCGAGGCGATCCTGGCCGAGCCGAGTGAATGCAAGTTGCTGCAGATCGAAAAGGGCGAGCCGTGTCTGTTGATCCGCCGTCGTACCTGGTCCGGGCGCCAGCCGGTGACCGCCGCACGCCTGATCCATCCGGGCTCCCGTCACAGTCTGGAAGGGCGCTTTCATAAATGAGCCATTTGAAGGTTTTGCGCGCGGCAGACTACCCACGCATGCCGTGGAAAAACGGTGGCGGCAGCACTGAGGAAATCACTCGCGATGCCGGCGCCGGCCTGGAAGGTTTCGGCTGGCGCCTGTCGATTGCCGACATCGGTGAGTCGGGCGGTTTCTCCACCTTCGCCGGTTACGAGCGGGTCATCAGTGTCTTGCAAGGGAGCGGCATGACCCTGAACGTCGATGGCCAAGTCACGCGGGCTCTGCATCCGCTGGACCCTTTTACGTTCAGCGGCGAGAGCCATGTGTTTTGCACACTGCTGGGCGGACCGATTCGCGACTTCAACCTGATCTACGCGCCGCAACGTTACCGCGCGCGGTTGCAGTGGTTGGGCGGCCAGCAGCGGTTTTTCAGTGACGCGCAAACGGTGCTGGTGTTCAGTGCCGCCCCGGGACTGGCTATCAAGATCGGTGAGTCCGCCGTGGACCTGGGCCTCTACGACTGTTTGCAACTGAGCGGTAACAGCGGGTTGGTGGATGTCTCCACTCACGGTCAATGCTGCGTGATTGAGCTGACGGCCCACTAAGCCGCCCTGCAAAAGAGCTTTTGTGGCGAGGGAGCATGCTCCCGCTGGGCCTGTAGGAGCTGTGTAGGAGCTGTCGAGTGCAACGAGGCTGCGATCTTTCCAAAGACACTTGAATCCCAAGCGAAAGATCAAAAGATCGCAGGCTTCGCCAGCTCCTACAAAAGCCCAGCGGGAGCAAGCTCCCTCGCCACAAAAAGCGCGCTCATTGTTCCCTACCCGCGCACCAACTTGTTACCGAACGCCCCAGCGTGGCGCAACACCACGCTTCTGGGCCCCTCCGATTTCCCCCTCGAAAACCCTCTTCAAAAATTTCATGCTGCTCAGCAGCCCATAAATCACAAGGCTTTCAGCCAATTCCCCAACCGTTCCTGAACATCGCCTTCAATAAGTTGGCCGCTTGATTGCATATGCTTGTACATACAAGTAAAGACGTATGCGTATGAGTCACCGATATTCAACGCAACGTTCGCTAAATCGCTGCCCACTGCCCGGGCTGGTCTGGATTGATCGCTGAGGAGTTTTTGCTGTGACCGACGCTACCCGCAAACCTGAAAAATACCGTGACGTTGAAATCCGTGCCCCTCGCGGTAACACGCTGACCGCCAAGAGCTGGCTGACTGAAGCGCCGCTGCGCATGTTGATGAACAACCTCGACCCGGAAGTGGCCGAGAACCCCAAGGAGCTGGTGGTCTACGGTGGCATTGGCCGCGCGGCGCGCAACTGGGAGTGCTACGACAAGATCGTCGAAAGCCTGACCAACCTGAATGACGACGAAACCCTGCTGGTGCAATCCGGCAAGCCGGTGGGCGTGTTCAAGACCCACAGCAACGCCCCTCGCGTACTGATCGCCAACTCCAACCTGGTGCCGCACTGGGCCAGTTGGGAGCACTTCAACGAACTCGACGCCAAGGGCCTGGCCATGTACGGCCAGATGACCGCCGGGAGCTGGATCTACATCGGCAGCCAGGGCATCGTGCAAGGCACTTATGAAACCTTCGTCGAGGCCGGTCGCCAGCACTACGACTCCAACCTCAAGGGCCGTTGGGTCCTGACCGCCGGCCTGGGCGGCATGGGCGGTGCGCAACCCTTGGCCGCGACCCTGGCCGGTGCGTGCTCGCTGAACATCGAGTGCCAGCAGGTGAGCATCGATTTCCGCCTGAAAACCCGCTATGTCGACGAGCAAGCCACCGACCTCGACGACGCCCTGGCGCGCATCGAGAAATACACCGCCGAAGGCAAGGCGATTTCCATCGCGTTGTGTGGGAACGCTGCCGAAATCCTGCCGGAAATGGTCCGTCGTGGTGTGCGCCCGGACATGGTCACCGACCAGACCAGCGCCCACGACCCACTCAATGGCTACCTGCCGGCCGGCTGGACCTGGGACGAGTACCGTGCCCGCGCCAAGACCGAACCCGCCGCTGTGGTGAAGGCCGCCAAGCAATCGATGGCCGTCCACGTCAAAGCCATGCTGGCCTTCCAGAAAATGGGCGTGCCGACCTTCGACTACGGCAACAACATCCGCCAGATGGCCCAGGAAGAGGGCGTCGAAAATGCCTTCGACTTCCCAGGCTTCGTACCGGCCTATATCCGTCCGCTGTTCTGCCGCGGTATCGGCCCGTTCCGCTGGGCCGCGCTGTCCGGTGATCCGCAGGACATCTACAAGACCGACGCCAAGGTCAAGGAACTGATCCCCGACGACGCCCACCTGCACAACTGGCTGGACATGGCCCGCGAGCGCATCAGCTTCCAGGGCTTGCCGGCACGTATCTGCTGGGTTGGCCTGGGCCAGCGCGCCAAGCTGGGCCTGGCGTTCAACGAGATGGTCCGTAGCGGCGAATTGTCGGCCCCGATCGTCATCGGTCGCGATCACCTGGACTCCGGTTCCGTGGCCAGCCCCAACCGTGAAACCGAATCCATGCAGGACGGTTCCGATGCGGTCTCCGACTGGCCGTTGCTCAACGCCTTGCTCAACACCGCCAGCGGCGCGACCTGGGTGTCGCTGCACCACGGTGGCGGCGTCGGCATGGGCTTCTCCCAGCACTCGGGCATGGTGATCGTCTGCGACGGCACCGACGAAGCGGCCGAGCGCATTGCCCGCGTGCTGCACAACGATCCGGCGACTGGCGTGATGCGTCATGCCGATGCCGGTTACCAGATCGCCATTGATTGCGCCAAGGAACAGGGGCTGAACCTGCCGATGATTACCGGCAAATAAATGCAAAAACTGTGGGAGCGAGCCTGCTCGCGATGAGGCCGGCACATTCAACAAGTGTGTTGGCTGATAGACCGCCATCGCGAGCAGGCTCGCTCCCACAAAAAAACACTGCCCGAACCAGAACAATCCACAGAGGTTGAACCATGGCTGTCACCAGCACACGTGCAAGCAGCAAGCCGTTGATCGAGAAACGTTCGATCGACTACATCCCGGAAACGGAGAGACACGGCCGATTGTTGAGCCAGTTCACCCTCTGGATGGGGGCCAACCTGCAAATCACTGCAATTGTCACCGGCGCATTAGCGGTGGTGCTTGGCGGTGATGTGTTCTGGTCGTTGATCGGTTTGCTGATCGGCCAACTGCTCGGCGGTGGCGTCATGGCGTTGCATGCCGCGCAAGGGCCCAAGCTGGGCCTGCCGCAGATGATCTCCAGCCGGGTGCAGTTTGGTGTGTATGGCGCGGCCATCCCGATCGTGCTGGTGTGCCTGATGTACCTGGGTTTCACCGCAACGGGAACCGTGCTTTCCGGCCAGGCGCTGGGCCAGTTGTTTGGCGTCAGCGACAGTGTCGGCATCCTCATTTTCGCCAGTGTCATCGTGCTGGTCACGGTGCTCGGTTATCGGGTGATTCACTTCATTGGCCGTGTCGCCAGCATCATTGGTGTGATCGCCTTTGTTTACCTGTTCGCTCGGCTGATGAGTCAGACGGACGTTGGCGCACTCCTGCAAATCCGCCATTTCAGCTGGAGCGGTTTCCTGCTTGCGGTGTCGCTCGCGGCATCCTGGCAGATCGCCTTCGGCCCCTACGTGGCGGACTATTCGCGTTACCTGCCGAGCAAGACCTCTTCGGTGAAAACCTTTTTTGCCGCAGGCGTCGGTTCAGTCATCGGCGCACAGGTGGCGATGATCCTCGGCGTGTTTGCCGCGGCCTCGGCCAATGGGCAGTTCGCGGGTCACGAAGTGGCCTACATCGTGGGCCTGGGTGGGACCGGCGCCACCGCTGCGCTGCTGTATTTCAGCATCGCATTCGGCAAGGTCACCATCTCCACGCTGAACTCCTACGGCAGCTTCATGTGCATCGCGACCATCATCAGCGGTTTTCGTGGTCACCTGAACGTTACGCGCCTGCAGCGCCTGGTCTTCGTGCTGGTCATCGTCGGCGCTGCGACGCTGATCGCGCTGCTCGGCCAGCACTCGTTCCTCGGTGCGTTCAAGTCCTTCATCCTGTTCTTGCTGGCGTTCTTTACGCCTTGGAGCGCGATCAACCTGGTGGACTACTACTGCATCACTCGCGAGCGCTATGACGTGCCGGCACTGGCCGACCCGAACGGTCGCTACGGTCGTTGGAACGCCCTCGGCATCAGCGTCTATGTCTTCGGTGTCCTGGTTCAACTGCCGTTTATCGCCACCAAGTTCTATACCGGTCCGCTGGTGGAAGCCATGGGCGGTGTGGATATCTCCTGGATCATCGGTCTGGTGGTTCCGGCGGCGCTGTATTACGTCGTCGCCAAGAAGTGGCACAGCGCTGTACCCGATCAATTGATCCTGCCGCTCGAGCAGGACACGGTTGACGCACAACCGAGCAGGGCGGGCCGCATCCAAGCGGTCTGATGGGACGTTGACAGGGCTGGATGCCTCTTGACTGCCGTAAGCCAATCCAACTGATTAGGAGCGTCACATAATGAAGTCGAACAAGACCCTGCTGACCACATTGCTTTCCATGGGCCTGCTGGCCAGCGCCGGCGCCACACAAGCGGCGGGTTGGTGCGAGTCGGGCAAACCGGTGAAGTTCGCCGGCCTGAACTGGGAAAGCGCCATGCTGCTGACCGACGTCCTGCAAGTGGTGCTGGAAAAAGGCTACGACTGCAAGACCGACAGCCTGCCAGGCAACTCCATCACCATGGAGAATGCCCTGAGCAGCAACGACATCCAGGTGTTTGCCGAAGAGTGGGTCGGCCGCAGTGAAGTCTGGAACAAGGCCGAGAAGGCCGGCAAGGTAGTCGGCGTCGGTGCCCCGGTCGTGGGCGCCATCGAAGGCTGGTACGTGCCGCGCTACGTGGTTGAAGGCGACGCCAAGCGCAAACTCGAAGCCAAGGCGCCAGGCCTGAAGAACATCGCTGACCTGGGCCAGTACGCCGCCGTGTTCAAGGACCCGGAAGAGCCGTCCAAGGGCCGTTTCTACAACTGCCCGGCCGGTTGGACCTGCGAGCTGGACAACAGCGAAATGCTGAAAAGCTATGGCCTGGAAAAAACCTACACCAACTTCCGCCCAGGCACCGGCCCAGCGCTGGATGCCGCGGTGCTGTCGAGCTACAAGCGTGGCGAGCCGATCCTGTTCTACTACTGGTCGCCAACGCCGCTGATGGGCCAGGTGGACCTGGTGAAACTGGAAGAAAAACCGGGCGTGGATAAAAGCGTGAGCATCAAGGTCGGCCTGTCCAAGACCTTCCACGACGAGGCACCTGAATTGGTGACGGTGCTGGAAAAGGTCAACCTGCCGATCGATATCCTGAACCAGAACCTCGGGCGCATGGCCAAGGAACGAATCGAGTCGCCGAAACTGGCGAAGATCTTCCTGAAGGAACATCCTGAAGTCTGGCACGCCTGGGTAAGCGAAGACGCTGCCAAGAAAATCGACGCGGCTCTGTAGGTCGAATACTTCCCGGCCAACCGTAGGGCTGGCCGGGACGTTCACCGCATCCACTTGATCGAGAGTCTCTTATGTTTCCCGAAAGCTTTACCTTCTCCATCGCCGACTGGGTCAACGGTTGGGTCGACGCCCTGGTGACCAACTATGGCGATGTGTTCCGGCAGATCTCCGACACCTTGCTGTGGGCCATCGTCAACCTCGAAGGCCTGCTGCGCATGGCGCCCTGGTGGCTGATGCTGGCCATCGTCGGCGGCATTGCCTGGCACGCCACCCGCAAGGTCGTCGCCACGGCGGTGATCGTCGGCCTGTTGTTCCTGGTGGGTGCGGTGGGCCTGTGGGACAAACTGATGCAGACCCTCGCCCTGATGCTGGTGGCGACGCTGATCTCGGTGTTGATCGGCATTCCGCTGGGCATTCTCTCGGCACGCAGCAATCGCCTGCGTTCGGTGCTGATGCCGCTGCTGGACATCATGCAGACCATGCCGAGCTTCGTGTACCTGATTCCGGTGTTGATGCTGTTTGGCCTGGGCAAGGTCCCGGCGATTTTCGCCACGGTGATCTACGCCGCGCCGCCGCTGATTCGCCTGACCGACCTGGGCATTCGCCAGGTGGACGGCGAAGTGATGGAAGCCATCAACGCCTTTGGCGCCAACCGCTGGCAACAGCTGTTCGGCGTGCAACTGCCCCTGGCCCTGCCGAGCATCATGGCCGGGATCAACCAGACCACCATGATGGCCCTGTCGATGGTGGTCATCGCCTCGATGATCGGCGCCCGTGGCCTGGGTGAAGACGTGCTGGTGGGCATCCAGACCCTCAACGTCGGACGCGGCCTGGAAGCCGGGCTGGCGATCGTGATTCTCGCCGTGGTCATCGACCGCATTACCCAGGCCTATGGTCGTCCTCGGCACGAGGTGAGCAAATGAGCAACGCAGCCATCAGCAAGATCGAAGTCAAGAATGTCTTCAAGATTTTCGGCAATCGCTCCAAGGAAGCCCTGGAGCTGATCCGCCAGAACAAGACCAAGGACCAGGTGCTGGCCGAAACTGGTTGCGTGGTCGGCGTGAACGACCTGTCGCTGAGTATCGGCACTGGCGAGATCTTCGTGATCATGGGCCTGTCCGGTTCCGGCAAGTCCACGTTGGTGCGCCATTTCAACCGGCTGATCGACCCTACCAGCGGCGCGATCCTGGTGGACGGCGAAGACATCCTGCAACTGGACATGGACGCCCTGCGCGAATTTCGCCGGCACAAGATCAGCATGGTGTTCCAGAGCTTCGGCCTGCTGCCCCACAAGAGCGTGCTGGACAACGTCGCCTATGGCTTGAAAGTGCGCGGCGAGAGCAAGCAGGTGTGCGCCGAGCGGGCGTTGCACTGGATCGATACCGTGGGCCTGAAGGGCTACGAGAACAAATACCCGCACCAGCTCTCCGGCGGCATGCGCCAGCGCGTCGGCCTGGCCCGGGCCTTGGCGGCGGATACCGACATCATCCTGATGGACGAAGCCTTCAGCGCCCTCGACCCACTGATCCGCGCGGAAATGCAGGACCAGTTGCTGGAGCTGCAAAAGACCCTGCACAAGACCATCGTCTTCATCACCCACGACCTCGACGAGGCCGTGCGCATTGGCAACCGCATCGCGATTCTCAAGGACGGCAAGCTGATCCAGGTCGGCACACCGCGCGAGATCCTGCACTCGCCGGCGGATGAGTATGTCGATCGGTTTGTGCAACGGCGGGCGGCGGTGGTTTGAGGGATTTGTGGTGGTCGGCGCGCTTTTGTGGCGAGGGAGCTTGCTCCCGCTCGGGCGCGCAGCGGCCGCTTCTTTTGGGCCTGCTGCGCAGTCCAGCGGGAGCAAGCTCCCTCGCCACAAAGGCTATGCCTTAAGCCAGATGTGATGCTGAAATGAATTTTTCATGAGGTTGAAGATGTCCCAGGCTGAAAAAATTGTAATCACCGGCGCTCCGTTGCGTTGGCAGGACGTCGTCGCCGTCGCGCGCTTTGGTGCTGTGCTCGAGTTATCGACTGAGACGTGGGCGCGGATCGACAATGCCCAGGCCATCGTCCAGCGCATCGTCGCAACCGGCGAGCGCGCCTATGGCGTCAACACCGGCCTGGGGGCCTTGTGCAATGTTTCGCTCAAGGACGAACAACTCAGCCAACTGTCGCGCAACACCTTGCTCAGCCATGCCTGTGGCGTCGGTGCGCCGCTTTCCGATGAACAGACCCGGGCGATTATCTGCGCCGCCATTCACAACTACAGCCAGGGCAAGTCCGGCATCCATCGCCGGGTGGTCGAAGCGCTGCTGGCGCTGCTCAATCGCGGCATCACACCGCAAGTGCCGTCCCAGGGTTCGGTGGGTTACCTGACCCACATGGCCCACATCGGCATCGCGCTGCTGGGCGTCGGCCAGGTCAGCTATCGCGGGCAAATAGTCCCGGCGCAACAGGCCCTGGCCGCAGAGGGTTTGCAACCGGTGCAACTGGGTGCCAAGGACGGCTTGTGCCTGGTCAACGGCACACCGTGCATGACCGGTCTGAGCTGCCTGGCCCTGGCCGATGCGACGCGGTTGGTGCAATGGGCCGACGTGATCGGCGCGATGAGTTTCGAGGCCCTGCGCGGGCAGATTGCCGCGTTCGATGCCGACGTCATTGCACTCAAGCCGCACCCGGGCATGCAGAAGGTCGGGAGCAATTTGCGGGCGTTGCTCGACGGCAGCGAAGTCATCGCCGCGAGCCTGGGCATTCGCACCCAGGACGCCTTGAGTATCCGCTCGATTCCCCAGGTGCACGGCGCGGCTCGCGACCAGTTGGCCCACGCCCGGCAACAGATCGAAACCGAACTCAACGCAGTGACCGATAATCCGCTGCTGCTGGGGACGCCGGAGAACTTCCGGGTCATGTCCCAGGCCAATCCCCACGGCCAGTCAGTCGCCTTGGCGGCGGATCTGCTGGCGATTGCCATGGCTGAGATCGGCTCCATCGCCGAGCGTCGCCTCGACCGCTTGATCAACCCCCACGTCAGCGGTCTGCCGGCCTTCCTGGTGGCCAACCCCGGGGTGAACTCGGGGATGATGATCGTGCAATACGTCGCCGCGTCGTTGTGCGCGGAGAACAAGCAACTGGCGCAACCGGCGGTGCTCGATAATTTCGTCACCTCCGGGTTGCAGGAAGACCATTTGAGCATGGGCACCAACGCCGCCCTGAAGCTGCACCGGGCGCTGGAAAACTGCACGCAGATCCTCGCCATCGAATACCTGCTGGCGGCCCAGGCCTTTGAGTTTCTCAAGGCCCAGCGCTTCGGCGCCGGCACCGACATCGCCTGGAAACTGTTGCGCGAGCGCGTGCCGGCCTACGACCAGGATCGCTGGCTGGCGCCGGACATCGCCAGTGCCGCCGGCCTGCTTAAAGACCCGAGCGTGCTGCACAGCGTATTACCGAATTTGAATTGATCAAAAAAGCGCCAGCGTGCCAAGGCACCTATTGCCCATAAAGCATCGCCCAAAAGGCGAAGGTGACGGATAACGGAGCATTCCGGAGCGACTGGCGGGTAAAAACAAAACTCTCAAAAGGAGCAATACATGACTGCCTTAAACCTGATTCCCGGCCAATTGAGCCTGGCTCAATTGCGTGACATCTATCAGCAACCCGTGATCTTGAGCCTCGACGCCAGCGCGTCGGCGCAGATCGAGGCCAGTGTCGCCTGCGTTGAACAGATCCTTGCCGAGAACCGCACCGCCTACGGCATCAACACCGGTTTCGGCCTGCTGGCCTCGACCCGCATCGCCAGCGAAGACCTGGAAAACCTGCAGCGCTCCCTGGTGCTGTCCCATGCCGCCGGCGTGGGCGAGCCGATCAGCGATGCGCTGGTGCGGCTGGTCATGGTGCTCAAGGTCAACAGCCTGAGCCGCGGTTTTTCCGGCATCCGTCGGCAGGTGATCGATGCGCTGATTGCGCTGATCAATGCCGAGGTCTACCCGCACATTCCGCTCAAGGGTTCGGTCGGTGCGTCCGGTGACCTGGCGCCGCTGGCCCACATGTCCCTGGTGCTGCTGGGCGAAGGCAAGGCCCGCTACAAGGGCGAATGGCTGCCGGCCGTCGACGCGCTGAAAGTGGCTGGCCTCGCGCCGCTGACCCTGGCCGCCAAGGAAGGCCTGGCGCTGCTCAACGGCACCCAGGTGTCCACCGCGTTTGCCCTGCGTGGCCTGTTCGAAGGCGAAGACCTGTTTGCCGGTGCCCTGGCCCTGGGCGGCCTCACGGTGGAAGCGGTGCTCGGCTCGCGTTCGCCATTCGATGCACGCATCCATGCCGCCCGTGGCCAGAAAGGCCAGATCGACGCCGCCGCTGCCTACCGCGATCTGCTGGGCGAGCGCAGCGAAGTTTCCGATTCGCACCAGAATTGCGACAAGGTTCAGGACCCGTACTCCCTGCGCTGCCAACCGCAAGTGATGGGCGCCTGCCTGACCCAGTTCCGCCAGGCCGCCGAGGTGCTGGTGATCGAGGCCAACGCGGTGTCGGATAACCCGCTGGTGTTCGCCGCCGAGGGCGACGTGATTTCCGGTGGCAACTTCCACGCCGAACCGGTGGCGATGGCGGCCGACAACATGGCCTTGGCGATTGCCGAAATCGGCTCCCTGAGCGAGCGCCGCATTTCGTTGATGATGGACAAGCACATGTCGCAACTGCCGCCGTTCCTTGTCGCCAATGGCGGGGTGAACTCCGGCTTCATGATCGCCCAGGTCACCGCGGCGGCCCTGGCCAGTGAAAACAAGGCGCTGTCCCATCCCCATTCGGTGGACAGTCTGCCGACCTCGGCCAACCAGGAAGACCACGTCTCCATGGCCCCGGCCGCTGGCAAGCGTCTGTGGGAAATGGCCGAGAACACCCGTGGGATCCTCGCGGTGGAATGGCTCGCGGCTTGCCAGGGGCTGGACCTGCGCGGCGGTTTGAAGACCTCCACGAAGTTGGAGCGGGCCCGGGGTCTGTTGCGTGCAGAAGTGCCTTTCTATGAGAGGGACCGCTTCTTTGCGCCGGACATCAATGCGGCCAGTGAATTGCTGGCGAGCCGGTGCCTGAACGAGCTGGTCCCGGCGCAGCTGTTGCCGAGCCTGTAAGGGCCTCATCGCGAGCAAGCTCGCTCCCACAGGGGATTTTGGGTACACCTTGATCCCTGTGGGAGCGAGCTTGCTCGCGATTCGATTTTGAATGCGACGAGGAAACCGGGATGAAAACCCTCTGGCAAAACTGCCACGCCGCCACCATGGCCCAGGGCGTCTACTCGATCATCGAAGACGCCGCCATCGTCACCCAGGGCGAGCACATCCAATGGATCGGCCCGCGTGCCGAATTGCCGACGGGTGACTACCCGGCGGTCAACGACCTCAAGGGGGCCTGGGTCACGCCGGGGCTGATCGACTGTCACACCCACGCGGTATTTGGCGGCAACCGCAGCGGTGAGTTCGAGCAGCGCCTGCAAGGCGTCAGCTACGCCGAGATCGCCGCCGCCGGTGGCGGCATCGCCAGCACCGTGCGCGCCACCCGCGCCGCCAGTGAAGACGAGCTGTTCGCCAGCGCCGCCAAACGCCTGGCAAGCCTGATGCGCGACGGCGTGACCACGGTGGAAATCAAATCCGGCTACGGCCTGGACCTGGCCAGCGAGCGCAAGATCCTGCGGGTCATCCGCCGCCTTGGCGCCGAGTTGCCGGTCAGCGTGCGCAGCACTTGCCTGGCGGCCCACGCCTTGCCGCCGGAATACAAGGATCGCGCCGACGATTACATCGAGCACATCTGCACCGAGATGCTTCCGGCCCTGGCAGCCGAAGGACTGGTGGATGCGGTGGATGCCTTTTGCGAATACCTGGCGTTTTCCCCGGCGCAGGTCGAGCGGGTGTTTATCACCGCGCAACAACTGGGGCTGCCAGTGAAGCTGCACGCCGAGCAACTGTCATCCCTGCACGGTTCAAGCCTGGCGGCACGTTACCAGGCGCTGTCGGCCGATCACCTGGAATTCATGACCGAGGACGATGCCAAGGCCATGGCCGAATCCGGCACCGTGGCGGTGCTGTTGCCGGGCGCGTTTTATTTCCTGCGCGAAACCCAACTGCCGCCCATGGAGGCCCTGCGCAAGCACGGTGTGAAAATCGCCGTGGCCAGCGACCTCAACCCTGGCACCTCGCCGGCGCTGTCGCTGCGCCTGATGTTGAACATGGCCTGCACCTGTTTCCGGATGACCCCGGAAGAAGCCCTGGCGGGGGCGACGATTCATGCCGCCCAGGCCTTGGGCATGGCTGAGACCCACGGTTCGCTGGAAGTCGGTAAAGTCGCCGACTTTGTCGCCTGGCACATCGACCGCCCGGCCGACCTGGCGTACTGGCTCGGTGGCGATCTGGAAAAACGCGTCGTGCGTCACAGCGTGGAAATCGATTGAGGAGAACGGTTGTGGAGAAGGTCCTGAATTTCAAGCAAGGGCGCGTGCCGCTGTTGATCAGCATGCCCCACGCCGGCCTGCGCCTGACCCCGGCGGTACAGGCCGGGTTGATCCCCAAGGCCCAAAGCCTGCCAGACACCGACTGGCACATCCCAAGGCTCTACGAATTTGCCGCCGAGCTGGGCGCCAGCACCCTGGCCGCCGAGTACTCGCGGTTCGTCGTCGACCTCAACCGTCCCTCCGATGACAAGCCGATGTACGTCGGCGCCACCACCGGTTTGTACCCGGCGACGCTGTTCGATGGCGTGCCGTTGTTTCGCGAAGGGCTGGAGCCATCGGCCGAGGAGCGGGCGACGTATCTGCAACAGGTCTGGATGCCTTACCACCAGGCGCTGTGGCAGGAACTGGCGCGGCTCAAGGCCGAGTTCGGCTATGCCTTGCTGTTCGATGCCCATTCGATCCGTTCGGTGATCCCACACCTGTTCGACGGCAAGTTGCCGGACTTCAACCTCGGCACCTTCAACGGTGCCAGTTGCGACCCGACCCTGGCCGGCCAGCTCGAAGCCATCTGCGCTCGCCACGGTGAATTCACCCACGTGCTCAACGGGCGGTTCAAGGGCGGGCACATCACCCGGCACTACGGCAACCCGGCCGAAGACATCCACGCGGTGCAACTGGAACTGTGCCAGAGCACCTACATGGAAGAGTTCGAACCGTTCAACTACCGCGCTGACCTGGCGGCGCCGACTCAGGTGGTGCTCAAGGAACTGCTAGAAGGCTTCCTGGCGTGGGGGCAGCAGGCTTACAAGAAATAAACACCTACCAATACTCCTGTAGCGAGGGGGCTTATCTGTGGGAGCAAAGCTTGCTCGCGATACAGGCGCCGCTGTTTCAGAGAGACCGCGTTGTTTTCATCGCGGGCAAGCCTTGCTCCCACAGACCCCCCTTGCCACAGGTTTGTTTTTGTCCTTGAGTCTCGGGAGCAACTGTCGCCACCGTGCAAAACCGAGTCGCCACAGTTCATCTTCAGCCCCTCGGCGCTGCGTAATGTTTTGGGCACGGTGCAGCAAGACACCGACCTACAATAATCCGCTGCCGCACGAGACCTTCCCGATGAAAAGACTGTTCAAGCGCTGTCTGTCGATCCTCTGCGGTACCACCCTCTTGAGCGCCGGGGCGATGGCCGCCGAGCCTGCGTCGTGCCAGACCGTGCGCATGGGCGTGGTCAACTGGACCGACGTGATCGCCACCAGCGGCATGGCCGATGTGTTGCTCACCGGGCTGGGCTACGACAGCAAGCAGACCAGCGCCGTGCAGCAGATCATCTTCGCCGGCATCCGCGACAAGCGTCTCGACATTTTCCTGGGCTACTGGAAGCCGGCGATGGACAAGAACATCGCGCCATTCCTGGCGGCCAACCAAGTGAAGGTATTGGACACGCCAAGCCTGGCCGACGCCCAGGCCACCCTGGCTGTTCCAGACTACGTGGCGGCGGCGGGGCTCAAGACCTTTGCCGACATCGCCCGGTTCAGGGACCAGCTCGGTGGCAAGATCTACGGGATCGAGCCGGGCAGCGGGGCCAACACCACCATCAAGACCCTGATTGAAACCAACCACTTTGGCCTGAAGGACTTCAAGCTGATCGAATCCGGTGAAGCGGGCATGCTGGCCGCGGTGCAGCGGGCGGTGAATCGCAAGGAGTTCGTGGTCTTCGTCGGCTGGACCCCGCACCCGATGAACATCAACATGAACATCACCTACCTGACCGGCAGTGAAGATGTCTATGGCCCGAACGAAGGCGCCGCAACGGTCTCCACCGTGACCGCGCCGGACTACGCCCAGCGCTGCCCGAACGTGAACCGGTTGTTGGAAAACCTCACCTTCACCGCCGCCCAGGAGAGTCAGTTGATGGTGCCGATCATGGAACGCAAGACGCCCCAGGACGTCGCCCGGCAATGGTTGCGCGATCATCCCGAGGATTTGCAGAAGTGGCTGGCCGCAGTCACGAGCTTCGACGGCAAGGATGGCGTGGCGACGGTGCAGGCCAGTCTCAAGAATTGACCTGCTTGGCTGTGGCGGGGTGATTTATCTGTGGTGGAGTGATTTATCTGTGGGAGCAAGGCTTGCCCGCGATAGCGATGTGTCAGTCGACATAACGATTGGATGTACCACTGCCATCGCGGGCAAGCCTTGCTCCCACATTTCAATAGGTGGTGTTCTTCATGGCCTCATATCCACTCTCAGAGCAGATGTCAGCCTTCATCGACAAAACCCTGAGCTTCACCAGCCCGGACGACAGCCTCGCCGGTTCGCGCCAGGCCTACAGCCAAATGTGCCGGGCGTTCACCCCGGCATGCCCGCCAACACTGGCCATCGAGGATTTCGAGCTGGCCGCTGTGGCTGTGCGCGCCTATCACCCACGGGGTGCCGCGCCACCCGTCGGCTGGCCGTGCATCCTCTATCTGCACGGTGGTGGCTGGGTGGTGGGGGACCTGGACTCCCATGATTTCATCTGCATGGAGCTGGCGGCTGCCCTTGGTGCGCTGGTGGTGGCGGTGGATTATCGGCTGGCGCCAGAGCATCCGTTTCCAGCCGGGTTGGACGATTGCCTCGCCGTGTGGCGTCATCTGGCAGCCGCGCCCTTTGCCATCGACCCGCGTCGTCGGCTGGTGGTCGGTGACAGTGCCGGCGGTAATCTCGCCGCTGCGTTATGCCTGGCCTTGCGCGATGCCGGGCAAGCGTTGCCCCGGGCCCAGGTGCTGATCTATCCGGCGCTCGGTGGCCCGGCAACGCTACCCTCGCGCCACGAATGTGCCGATGCGCCGCTGTTGAGCAGCAACGATCTGGACAGTTATCACACCCTCTACCTGAACGGCGCTCAACCGTCCCCTCTCGCCATGCCGTTGCTCGCCGATCACCTGAGCGGCTTGCCGCCGGCGTTGATCGCCGTGGCGCAATGGGACCCTCTGCGCGACGATGGCATCCTTTATAGCGAGCGGCTGAACGCCGCAGGCGTGGCGTCTGTGTTGTACATGGGCGAAGGGTTGGTCCACGGTTGCCTGCGCGGTCGGGGGCAGGTGCCGGAGGTCGATCGGATGTATCGCACGCTGCTGGCGTACCTGGCTGACATGCTTTGACTGCGCAGGGGACATGCTCATTAAGGTAATTCGGGTTTATGATGCCGTACGGCAGACTAAATAGACGTCCCCACAGGGATGACTCGACCCCTTACGGAGCGCGCAATGCAGACTTTGTACCCGCAGATCAAACCCCATGCCCGGCACGATCTGGCTGTCGATGACACCCACACGCTCTATGTCGATGAAAGCGGTTCCCCGGAAGGCCTGCCGGTGGTGTTCATTCACGGCGGCCCGGGTGCTGGCTGCGATGCACAGAGCCGGCGCTACTTCGATCCGAACCTGTACCGCATCGTTACTTTCGACCAGCGCGGCTGCGGTCGGTCCACCCCCCATGCCAGCCTTGAGAACAACACCACCTGGGATCTGGTCGAAGACCTGGAGCGCATCCGCAAGCACCTGGGCATCGAGAAGTGGGTGCTGTTTGGCGGTTCCTGGGGCTCGACCCTGGCCCTGGCCTATGCCCAGACTCATCCCGAGCGCGTACACGGCCTGATCCTGCGTGGGATCTTTCTCTGCCGGCCGCAGGAAATCGAATGGTTCTACCAGGCCGGCGCCAGTCGCCTGTTCCCCGACTACTGGCAGGACTACATCGCACCGATCCCGTTGGACGAGCGCGACGACCTGCTCAGCGCTTTCCACAAGCGCCTGACCGGTAACGACCAGATCGCCCAGATGCACGCGGCCAAGGCCTGGTCCACCTGGGAAGGTCGCACCGCGACCCTGCGTCCGAACCCGCTGGTGGTCGATCGCTTCTCCGAGCCGCAGCGGGCGCTGTCGATCGCCCGGATCGAATGCCACTACTTCACCAACAACGCTTTCCTCGAACCCAACCAGTTGATTCGCGACATGGGCAAGATCGCCCATTTGCCGGGCGTCATCGTGCATGGCCGCTACGACGTCATCTGCCCGCTGGACAATGCCTGGGAGTTGCATCAGAACTGGCCCAACAGCGAACTGCAGGTGATTCGCGACGCGGGTCACGCCGCTTCGGAGCCGGGGATCACCGACGCCCTGGTTCGCGCCGCTGCGCAAATGGCCCGGCGCCTGCTCGACCTGCCGCCTGAAGAAGCATGAAGGGGCTGTTGCAACGAGTTCGCGGAGCGCGGGTCGAAGTATCAGGCGAGATCGTCGGCGCCGTGGATCAGGGCTTGCTGGTGTTGGTGGCCGTCGAGCCCGGGGATACTCGGGCCAGCGCCGACAAACTCCTGCATAAGCTGCTTAACTATCGAGTATTCAGCGACGCCGACGGCAAGATGAACCTGTCCCTGGCGGATGTCGGTGGTGGGTTGCTGCTGGTGTCGCAGTTCACCTTGGCGGCCGACACCAAAAGTGGTTTGCGCCCGGGTTTTTCGACAGCCGCACCTCCGGCCCTGGGAGAAGAGTTGTTCAACTATTTGCTCACCCAGGCAAAACAGGTGCATGGCACTGTGGCATCAGGTAGATTCGGCGCCGACATGCAGGTGCATTTGGTCAATGATGGTCCGGTAACGTTCCTGTTACAGGTCTGAAAGCGTTTGAAACATCTTTTCGGGCCTGTTTCGAGGCAAAACTGGGAGTTTTCTCGATAAATACTTTGCTACCCCTGATGCGTTGTCACGCGGGCTACTAGATAATCGCGCGCTACGGGGGATCAGCGTTCGCTGGTCCATTTGACTTAGGTAGAGACTTGTCCTGGACCGTTTGGGGAATCATTTTGTCCCATCGGAGTCGGAACAATGCTCGCCAACTTGGCAAGAGTGGTCCGCAGGAACGGTTTTTCAATGCCGTTACCGTGCAGATACTTTATCTGGCCGTTGGTTTTTTGATCAGTTTTCGGCGAGGGTTGCTCGTGATTGTTAGTCCCTGTAATGCACCAAAAATGACTGCCAAACGGTTTAGAAACGCCCTGGTAGCGGGCTCGGCCCTGCTGTGCCTGTTCGGCGCGGGCCAACTGTGGGCATTCAGCCTGGATGATGTATCGGCGAAGGCTCAAGAACTGGCTGGGCAAAAATACGAAGCCCCGCGCAGTAATCTGCCGAACGAATTCCGCGAAATGAAATTCGCTGACTATCAAAAAATCCGTTTCCGTACCGAAAAAGCCGAATGGGCCGACCAGAAGACACCGTTCAGGCTGTCCTTCTATCACCAGGGTATGCATTTCGACACGCCGGTGAAGATCAACGAAATCACCGCGACCACCGTCGAAGAGATCAAGTACGACCCGTCGCGCTTTGACTTCGACGATGTGAAATTCGATCCCAAGGCCACCGAACAGCTGGGTTACGCGGGTTTTCGCGTGTTGTACCCGATCAACAAGGCTGACAAGCAGGACGAGATCATGACCATGCTGGGCGCGAGTTATTTCCGCGTCATCGGCAAGGGCCAGACCTACGGTCTGTCCGCCCGCGGCATGGCCATCGACACCGCGTTGCCATCGGGTGAAGAATTCCCGCGCTTTCGCGAGTTCTGGATCCAACGTCCGAAGCCGACCGACAAGCACCTGGTGATCTTTGCCCTGCTGGATTCGCCACGCGCCACTGGCGCTTATCGCCTGACCTTGCGTCCGGGCACCGACACCGTGGTCGACGTGAAGTCGCGCATGTTCCTGCGTGACCGCGTGACCAAGCTGGGCGTGGCCCCATTGACCAGCATGTACCTGTTCGGCGCCAACCAACCGTCCAAAGTGCTGAACTACCGTCGCGAATTGCATGATTCCAGTGGCCTGTCGATCCATGCCGGTAACGGCGAGTGGATCTGGCGCCCGCTGAACAACCCGAAACACCTGGCCGTGAGCAACTTCTCGGTAGAAAACCCGCGTGGTTTCGGCCTGTTGCAACGGGGGCGTGACTTCAGCCATTACGAAGACCTGGACGACCGCTACGACAAGCGTCCAAGTGCCTGGATCGAACCGAAAGGCGATTGGGGCAAGGGCTCCGTCGACCTGGTAGAAATTCCGACCGCCGATGAAACCAACGACAATATCGTTGCCTTCTGGAGCCCGGAAAAGCTGCCTGAGCCAGGCCAGCCGCTGGACTTCAGCTACCGCCTGCACTGGACTCTCGACGAATCCAGCCTGCACTCGCCGGACAGCGCCTGGGTCCAGCAGACCTTGCGCTCCACCGGTGACGTGAAACAGTCCAACCTGATTCGTCAGCCGGACGGCAGCGTGGCCTACCTGGTGGACTTCGAAGGTCCGTCCCTGCAAGCCCTGCCGGAAGACGCCGATGTGCGTAGCCAGGTGAGCGTCGGCGAAAACGGCGAGATCGTCGAGAATAGCGTGCGCTACAACCCTGAAACCAAGGGCTGGCGCTTGACCCTGCGGTTGAAGATCAAGGATTCGAAACAGGCCACCGAAATGCGTGCGGCGCTGGTCCGTCCATTGACGCCTGTCGAAGCCCCGGCCACCGCGCACTCCGTGACCACGACCCTGGCCAAGGCCGACAAAGTCGCTCGCCAGCAGACCGAAAAAGAACTCGCGAACGAAAAAGCGAAAGACGAAGCCAAGGCCGTCAAGGCGGCAGACGCCGCTGTTGAACCGACCCCAACCCCGCAGGAATCGGAACCGACTGAACAAGTCTTGACCGAGACCTGGAGCAATCAGTTGCCAGCCGATGAGTAATACTTCAGTACAGCCAGAGACACTCAGCGAGTACCTGGCCCATTTGCCCATGACCGACGAGCAGCGCGCCGAGCTGGCGGGCTGCAAGTCCTTCAGCGAATTGCACGAACGCCTGTCCTCATCGACCTTCGACGAGCCCGCCGAGGCGGCGCAAGCCTCGGTGGGCCGCCGGCTGACCCTGAACACTGCCGAGGAGCTCGAGGACGCCGAAATGCTGGGGCTCGACGCCAGCGGCCGGGTGTGCCTGAAAGCCACGCCGCCGATTCGTCGGACCAAGGTCGTGCCGGAGCCGTGGCGCACCAATATCCTGGTGCGTGGCTGGCGGCGCCTGACCGGTCGTACCAACCCGCCGAAGCCGCCCAAGGATGAGCGCGTGCTGCCACATGCACGCTGGCGTACCGTGGGCTCGACCCGTCGCTACATCCTGCTGATCTTGATGCTCGGCCAGACCATCGTCGCCGGCTGGTACATGAAAGGCATCATGCCGTACCAGGGCTGGTCGTTCGTGGACCTGGAAGAAGTTCTGCACCAACCGCTGTTGCAGACCGCCACGCAAGTACTGCCGTATGCGCTGCAAACCAGCATCCTGATTCTGTTCGGGATCCTGTTCTGCTGGGTCTCGGCGGGTTTCTGGACGGCGCTGATGGGCTTTCTCGAATTGCTCACCGGTCACGACAAGTACCGCATCTCCGGTGCCAGCGCCGGCAACGAGCCGATTCCCAAGGACGCCCGCACCGCGCTGGTGATGCCGATCTGCAACGAAGACGTGCCGCGGGTATTCGCCGGTTTGCGCGCAACCTTCGAGTCGGTGGCCGCCACCGGTGACCTGGATCGTTTCGACTTCTTCGTGCTCAGCGACAGTAACGAAACCGATATCTGCGTGGCCGAACAACAGGCCTGGCTGGACGTCTGCCGTGAAGCCGGGGGCTTCGGCAAGATCTTCTATCGTCGCCGTCGCCGTCGCGTGAAGCGCAAGAGCGGCAACCTCGACGACTTCTGCCGTCGTTGGGGCAGCGACTACAAGTACATGGTCGTGCTCGACGCCGACAGCGTCATGAGCGGTACGTGCCTGACCAGCCTGGTGCGCCTGATGGAAGCCACGCCGGACGCCGGCATCATCCAGACCGCGCCACGTGCCTCGGGCATGGACACGCTGTATGCGCGCATGCAGCAGTTCGCCACCCGGGTGTACGGTCCGCTGTTCACCGCCGGCCTGCACTTCTGGCAGTTGGGTGAATCCCACTACTGGGGCCACAACGCGATCATTCGCATGAAGCCGTTCATCGAGCACTGCGCCCTGGCGCCGCTGCCCGGTAAAGGCGCGTTCGCCGGTGCCATCCTGTCCCACGACTTCGTCGAAGCGGCGCTGATGCGCCGTGCCGGCTGGGGCGTGTGGATTGCCTATGACCTGCCGGGCAGCTACGAAGAACTGCCGCCGAACCTGCTGGACGAACTCAAGCGTGACCGTCGCTGGTGCCACGGCAACCTGATGAACTTCCGGCTGTTCCTGGTCAAGGGCATGCACCCGGTGCACCGAGCGGTGTTCCTGACCGGCGTGATGTCCTACCTGTCGGCGCCGCTGTGGTTCTTCTTCCTGGTGCTGTCCACTGCGTTGTTGGCGGTGAACACGCTGATGGAGCCGCAGTACTTCCTTGAACCGCGTCAGCTCTATCCGTTGTGGCCACAATGGCACCCGGAAAAAGCCATCGCCCTGTTCTCGACCACCATCGTGCTGCTGTTCCTGCCCAAGTTGCTGAGTATCGTGCTGATCTGGGCCAAGGGTGCGAAGGAGTTCGGTGGCAAGTTCAAGGTAACGCTGTCGATGCTCCTGGAGATGCTGTTCTCCATGCTGCTGGCGCCGGTGCGGATGATTTTCCACACCCGTTTCGTGCTCGCCGCATTCCTGGGCTGGGCTGCAACCTGGAACTCGCCACAACGTGACGACGACTCCACGCCATGGAGCGAAGCGGTCAAGCGCCACGGCCCGCAAACCTTGCTGGGCTTCTTCTGGGCCTTGCTGGTGATCTGGCTGAACCCGAGCTTCCTGTGGTGGCTGGTGCCGATTGTCGGTTCGTTGATGCTGTCGATTCCGGTATCGGTGATTTCCAGCCGCGTGGGCCTGGGCTTGAAGTCCCGTGATGAAAGCCTGTTCCTGATCCCTGAGGAATACGCGCCGCCACAGGAACTGCTGTCGACGGACCAGTACACCCATGAAAACCGTTGGCATGCGCTCAAAGACGGTTTCATCCGGGCGGTGGTCGATCCGCAACAGAACGCCTTGGCGTATGCGTTGGCAACCTCGCGTCACGGCAAGGCCGAGCCAATCGAATGGCTGCGGGTCGAACGTGTTCGTCACGCCTTGAAGGCCGGCCCGGCCGGTCTCAGCAACGCCGAGCGACTGGCTCTGCTGAGCGACCCGGTGGCCTTGTCCCGCCTGCATGAGCAGGTCTGGAGCGAGGGTCATCCCGAGTGGCTGGCGGCGTGGCGCGAATCGATCAACGCTGATCCTCATGCACCGTTGTTACCGCTTCAGCCGTTGAGCGCACAGCCTCAAGTGGCCTGATACGCAAAAAGCCCCGCTTCTGAAAGGAAGCGGGGCTTTTTGTTAAGCGTACTTTCTATCTGCGGATCGCCTTTGTGGCGAGGGAGCTTGCTCCCGCTGGATGGCGCAGCCGCCCCCGATTTTGTGGTGCGGTCAGTGTTGTGGATTGATGGTATCCAACATCCGGTTTGCCAATAACCTACTCAGTTCGATCAGTTGCTGAATGCCGAAGGCAACATGGCGTCGCGAGCCTTTCAGGTCGAACGCAAGGTCGCTGACCATGGCATCGGCTGAGGCCAGGTTTTCGCTGAGGTTGGCCAATAGGCTTTCAGTGTCGATACCGTCGACGACGGTGAAGAGCTGGCCCGGCGGCTGTTTTTCTTCGGGTTTGGGTTGTTTGGGCTTCAGGTAGTAATCGAGTGCGCGGTCGGTGGCTTCCTGGAGTTTCTTGGGGTCGGTTTCTGGTTCCGGTGGGTTGGGTGTGACCTTGTGCATGGTTGACGCTCCTAGGGTAATGGAGCCGCCAGATATCGCTGCTAAACGAGAAGGGTGGCGACTGTACGCGGGTTAGCAGACCGGGACCCTAGAACCCGGCAGACCCGAAGGTCTCCCACGCACAACCGCCATGACATAGATGTGCAGGCGCTGAAGCCTGCTCACGCATGTGGAGAGCGTACGTCTAGGATTGTCCAGGCTGCTAAACCCGATCGCTGAACTGACAGCGACCTGCAAACGTTAGAGCCCAGGGCCAAGGCGTACAAGCCGGCGGATTCTGGCGTAGTTGTAGGCAATGGCGCAAGGCTGTGTAGCCTTGGGATGACGGATTGTGGGAGGCAGGTATTTTTGTATGTATATCCGTTATTTAGGTGACGGCTGCTTAGGGTTCCGCTCTTACAGCGGCTCACTTTTGAGAAGCGCAAAAGTAAGCAAAACGCTTTTGCCCCACCACTCGGCACCTCGCTTAAGCTCGGTGTGCCCTCACTCCGGCATTGCTCCGTGGGCCCGCCGCGAAGGGCCATCCATGGCCCAGCGCGGCTATCCCGGCATCCATGCCGGGATGCCCACTCCACAATGCCTGCGTTCGGCCATCGTGGTTAACGGGGCGCCGAGATCAACGTCCTTTCCGAGGCGGCCTAGTAGCCGACCTGGCTCTTGGTGGAACCGCGTTTCCCCTGTGGGAGCGAGCCTGCTCGCGAAGGCGGCCTAGTAGCCGAGCTGGTTCTTGATGGGGACCGCGTTTCCTCTGTGGGAGCGAGCTTGCTCGCGAAGGGGCCAGCAAGCCCAGCATCCATGTGGCTGAAGCACCGCCATCGCGAGCAAGCTCGCTCCCACAGCATTTACCGTTGAACAATCTGTGGCGTGATGGCTGGGAAGCTTTTGTGGCGAGGGAGCTTGCTCCCGCTTGAGTGCGCAGCGCTCATCGCTTTTTTGGGGCCGCTGCGCGCCCCAGCGGGAGCAAGCTCCCTCGCCACAGGACCGTGCCGTTCCCAAAACCCTTGTGGATATCCAACATTACCGCAAACTGACCCACCGCTTTCGCGAGCAAGCTCCCACAGGAGAAACGCGGTCCCATCAAGAACCAGGTCGGCTACCAGGCCGCCTCGTGGTGGACGTTGATCTCGGGCGCCCCGTTAACCACGATGGCCGAACGTAGGCGAGGCACCGAGTGGTGGGGCATGAGCGCTTTGGTTACTTTCGACTGGGCCGGCTTCCGGGCTTTTCGAAAGTGACCCGCTGTAAGAGCGGAACCCTAAGCAGCCGTTACCAAAAAAACGGATATACACACAAATCTAAGTGAGCCAGCCGCAAGGCATCAAACCCGGAACCGCCCCACCAACGTCTGCAAATGCCCCCCCAACCGCGCCAACTCAGCGCTCGAAGCGGCAGTCTCCTCACTGGACGACGCCGTCTGCTCCGACACATCACGCACATTCAGCACACTACGATTAATCTCCTCGGCCACCGCACTCTGCTGTTCAGCCGCCGCCGCGATCTGCTGGTTCATCGCCTGGATCGCCGAGACGGTACGGGTGATGTTTTCCAGCGACCCACCGGCACGGCGGGTCAGCTCGACGCTGCTGTCGGTCAGGTTGCGGCTGTTGTCCAGGGTCGCCGCGACCTGCTCAGTGCCTGATTGCAGCCCAAGGATCAGCTCTTCGATTTCTTCGGTGGACTTCTGGGTACGCTGGGCCAGGCTGCGAACCTCGTCGGCGACCACCGCAAACCCACGGCCGGCTTCACCGGCCCGGGCTGCCTCGATGGCGGCGTTGAGGGCCAGCAGGTTGGTTTGCTGGGCGACGGACTTGATCACATCCAGCACGCTGCCGATCTTGTCGCTTTCTCGCTTCAGCTCGCCCATGGCGGTAGTGGAATTACCCACTTCGAGTGCCAGGCGCTCGATCTGGGCAATCGCTTCGCCGACGACTTTATCGCCTTCGCGTGCCTGGGCATCGGCGGCGGCGGCCGCTTCGGAGGCCTCTTCGGCATTGCTGGCCACTTCCTGCACTGTGGCGGTCATTTCGTGCATGGCGGTGGCGACCTGGTCGGTTTCCACTTTCTGGCTGTTGACTCCGGCGCTGGTCTGTTCGGTAACGGCCGACAGTTGTTCGGCGGCGCTGGCGATTTGCGTGACGCCTTCGCTGATGCCGCCGATCAATTGCCGCAGGCCCACGGTCATGTTCTGCATGGCGCGCTGTAACTGGCCCAGTTCGTCGCGGCGCTCGGAAGTGAGGTTGTGGGTCAGGTCGCCGGCAGCCACGCGTTCGGCGATCTTGAGGGTCTGGCCCAGAGGGCCGACGATCTGCCGGGTGATGACCAGGGCGGCGATGACACCGAACAACAGAGCCAGTACGGCAGCCGAGACCAGGAAGGTCTTGGCCTCGGCGGCATCATGGTCGCGCACGGCGGTCTGGGAGACGGTCAGCTTTTGGCTGGCGTCGATCAATACGTCACCTTGATCTGCCATGCGCTTGAGTGCCGCGGCGTTGTCGATCTGAGAGTCGCGGAACTGGCTGACGGCTGTGCGATAGGCATTGATCGAGTCGCTGGCCTGTTGCAGGTTGGCGGCATGTTCTTCGGGCAATTGCTCTGGCAAGCGTGCGAGCAGTTTGAGGACATTGTCGACGGCCTCGAGGGCTGGTTGCTGGGCCTCGCTCTTGCCGCTGTAGGTGTAGCCGCGAACTTGATAGCGCGCTTGCTGGACCGCCTTGCTCAGGGTCACAACACTGTTGAACTGGGCAACGCTGTCGCCTTGCAGCAATGACTTCTCTACTTCAGCGACGCGAGCCACGGCATTGTCTGCACTGGCACCGAGCTTGCTGCGGGCATCTTCTCGGCTGGCGGTAGCGCGGGTCATCTCGGCGAAGGCTTTTTTGTACTCGGCCACGGCGGCCAATTGTTTATCGATCAGTGCGACATCGGCCGGTTGCTCGATCAGTTGGCGGGCGGTTTTCAGCCCGGCGTCGAGTTTGCCAATCAGGTCGTTGACTTGCTGGGGGCCGTTCTCGCCCCGCGAGGTGTCGTAGTTCATGCGTGCCARGCGCAAGTCCTTGGTCAAATCGTTCAGGCTGGCAATGAACCCCAGCTTGTCGCCACGGCTGATGACGTTACCCAGGCCGGTCCAGCCCGTGAAGGCGATTATCACGGTCAGGAACAGCACCAGGCCGAAGCCGAAACCGAGTTTGCGATTAACGCCTACATTACCTAGCCATCGGAACATGCTGTTACTCCCTGCAGCGCTGAGTTTATGTGCTGGGAGCTATATCGACCGGTTGGAAGGGATCTGTAGAGAATAGATGTCACAGTAGTGGCCGCTTCGCGCCCCAGCGCGAGCAATCCCTGGCCACGGGTTTTATACCTGCCCTCTGGTTAGACCTTGAAGCGACCTACCAGCGTCTGCAAATGAACCCCCAACCGCGCCAGTTCGGCGCTGGAGGCGGCGGTTTC
This sequence comes from Pseudomonas sp. KB_12, assembly GCF_052114545.1. Lineage (NCBI taxonomy): Bacteria > Pseudomonadati > Pseudomonadota > Gammaproteobacteria > Pseudomonadales > Pseudomonadaceae > Pseudomonas > Pseudomonas sp. KB_12. The sequence goes on from NZ_JBFREY010000019.1 coordinate 152,324, forward strand.
TTCGCTGGAGGAAGCGGTTTGTTCGGAGACATCGCGAACGTTCACGACGCTGCGGTTGATCTCTTCGGCCACGGCGCTCTGCTGCTCGGCGGCGGCGGCGATCTGTTGGTTCATCGACTGGATCGCCGAGACCGTGCGGGTGATGTTTTCCAGTGAACCACCGGCACGGCGGGTCAGTTCGACGCTGCTGTCGGTCAGGTTGCGGCTGTTGTCCAGGGTGGTAGCGACCTGTTCGGTGCCCGATTGCAGGCCGAGGATCAGCTCTTCGATTTCTTCGGTGGACTTCTGGGTGCGCTGGGCCAGGCTGCGCACCTCGTCGGCCACCACCGCGAAACCACGTCCGGCTTCACCGGCCCGGGCCGCTTCGATGGCGGCGTTGAGGGCCAGCAGGTTGGTTTGCTGGGCGACAGACTTGATCACGTCCAGCACGCTGCCGATCTTGTCACTCTCGCGCTTGAGATGGCCCATGGCTTCGGTGGAGTTGCCCACTTCCTTGGACAGGCGTTCGATCTGGGCGATGGCTTCGCCGACCACTTTTTCGCCTTCGCGAGCTTGCTGGTCAGCGGCGACTGCCGCTTCGGAGGCTTCCTCGGCATTACGCGCCACTTCCTGCACGGTGGCGGTCATTTCATGCATGGCGGTGGCAACCTGGTCGGTTTCCACTTTCTGGCTGTTGACCCCGGCGCTGGTCTGCTCGGTAACGGCCGAGAGCTGTTCGGCGGCGCTGGCGATTTGCGTGACGCCGTCGCTGATACCCCCGATCAGTTGCCGCAGGCTGATGACCATTCGCTGCAGGCTGCCTTGTAGTTGACCCATGTCGTCGCGGCGAGTGACCACCAGGTTATGGCTCAAGTCGCCGGAGGCGACACGTTCGACGGCCACCAGGGTCTGTTGCAGTGGCGCGACGATCTGCCGGGTAATGATCCATGCGGCCAGCAGGCCAAACGCTAATGCCAGGATGGTGACGATGATCAGCGTTTCTTTCGCTTGAGCCGTTTCCTGGTCGCGTTTCTCGATCTGCGAAGTCGTCAATTGATTATCCAGGCCGTTCAAGCGGGTGTCTTGGTCGGCCATTTTCTTGAGGGCCGAGGCGCTGGCGACCTGTGAGTCGCGGAACTGGCTGACGGCAGCGCGATAAGCCTTCATCGATTCAGAGGCTTGTTGCAGGTTGGTGGCGTGTTCCGGCAGTTTGCCCGTCAGGCTTTCAAGGTTTTTCAACACGCTATCGATGGCATCCAGAGCCGGTTGCTCGGCATCGGCCTTGCCGCTGTAGGTGTAGCCGCGAACTTGGTAGCGGGCTTGCTGGAGCAGTTTGCTCAGCTCAACCACACTGTCGAATTGCGCCACACTGTCGCCTTGGCGCAAGGCATTTTCGACCTCTTTCACCTTGGCTACGGCATTGTCGGCGTTGGCGCCCAGCTTGGAGCGGGCCGATTCGCGGTTCTGCGTCGCCTGGGTCAGGTCGGCAAAGGCGCGTTTGTACTCATCGAGGATAGCCAGCTGCTGATTGAGCAACTCCTGGTCTGCCGGACGTACAAACCGTTTGAGGGCCGCTTGTATGTTTTCTTGAAGCTTGCCCACGAATTCATTGACGGCTGTTGGCCCTTGTTCGCCGCGCCGCATCTCATAGTCGAGACTGGCGATTCGCAAATCCTTGGCCAACTCATTGAGGCTGGCGATGGACGCCTGTTTATCTGCGCGGCTGATCACGCTGCTCAGGCTGTTCCAGCCCGCGAACGTGCTCAGGACGGTCATGAGCAGCACCAGGCCAAAACCGAAACCCAGTTTGCGATTGACACTTACGTTTCCCAGCTTTTCGGTTAGCCAACTGAACATGCTGATACTCCTGGAACCTTTTATTAGGTCTTATGAAAAGAGTATCGACCATGTGATGGGGATCTGTAGAAAATAGATGCGCTGGGATTTTTTGTGGCGAGGAAGCTTGCTCCCGCTGGGTGCGTCTTGTAGGAGCTGTGTAGGAGCTGTGTAGGAGCTGTCGAGTGCAACGAGGCTGCGATCTTTCCCCAGGCACTTGAATCTCGAGCGAAAGATCAAGATCAAAAGATCGTCCGAACGCGGCCCGAGCCTTCGCCAGCTCCTACAGAGCCTAGCGGGAGCAAGCTCCCTCGCCACAGGTTTTATGCCTGCCCTTTTGATCAGACTTTGAAGCGTCCCACCAGTGTCTGCAAATGCCCCCCCAGCCGGGCCAGTTCGGCGCTGGAGGCGGCGGTTTCCTCACTGGAGGAGGCGGTTTGTTCGGAGACATCGCGAACATTCACGACGCTGCGGTTGATCTCTTCGGCCACGGCGCTCTGCTGCTCGGCCGCAGCGGCGATCTGCTGGTTCATCGACTGGATCGCCGAGACCGTGCGGGTGATGTTTTCCAGTGAGCCACCGGCACGGCGGGTCAGTTCGACGCTGCTGTCGGTCAGGTTGCGGCTGTTGTCCAGGGTGGTGGCGACCTGTTCGGTGCCCGATTGCAGGTTGCCGATCAGTGCTTCGATTTCTTCGGTGGATTTCTGGGTACGCTGGGCCAGGCCACGAACCTCGTCCGCCACGACGGCGAAACCACGCCCGGCTTCACCGGCTCGGGCCGCCTCGATGGCCGCGTTGAGGGCAAGCAGGTTGGTTTGCTGGGCCACGGACTTGATCACGTCCAGCACGCTGCCGATCTTGTCACTCTCGCGCTTGAGATGACCCATGGCTTCGGTGGAATTGCCCATTTCCTTGGACAGGCGTTCGATTTGGGCGATGGCTTCACCCACGACTTTTTCGCCTTCGCGAGCCTGCTGGTCGGCGGCGACCGTCGCTTCGCAGGCCTCCTCGGCATTACGTGCCACTTCCTGCACCGTGGCGGTCATTTCGTGCATGGCGGTGGCGACCTGGTCGGTTTCCTCTTTCTGTTTGTTGACCCCGGCGCTGGTCTGCTCGGTGACGGCCGAGAGCTGTTCAGCGGCACTGGCGATTTGAGTGACACTGTCGCTGATGCCGCCGATCAATTGCCGCAGGCCCACGGTCATGCTTTGCATGGCGCTCTGTAGCTGGCCCAATTCGTCGCGGCGCTCGGAGGTGAGGTTGTGGGTCAAGTCGCCAGCGGCCACGTATTCGGCAACCTTGAGAGTCTGGTCCAGCGGGTCGACGATCTGCCGGGTGATCGCCAGGGCCGCGATCAAACCGAGCAGAAGGGCCAGTGCGGCGGCCAATCCCAGGATAGTCTCGGCCTGGGCAGCTTCCTGATTGCGCACGGTCGTCTGGGACACTGTGAGATTTCTGCTGGCCTCGCGTAGCACGACCCCCAGGTCGGACATGCGCTTGATGGCAGCAGCGTTTGCGGTCTGGGCGTCACGGAACTGGCTGACGGTTGCACGATAGGTCTTGAACGATTCGCCGGCCTGGTGCAGCTTGGCGGCGTGTTCTTCTGGCAGTTGGGCCGCAATCCTGTCGAGGATTTTCAAAGCGTTATCGATGGCATCCTGCGCGGGTTGCTCGGCGTCGGCCTGGCCACTGTAGGTGTAGCCGCGAACCTGATAACGGGCCTGCTGGATGGCCTTGCCCAAGGTCACCACACCGTTGAATTGTGTCACGCTATCGCCTTGCAATAGGGCGTTTTCAATGTCGGAGACACGGGTCACGGCGTTATCGGCGCTGGCGCCCAATTTGCTGCGGGCATCCTCACGACTGGCGGTGGCGCGGATCAAATCGGCGACGGCAGTCCTGTACTCGGCGACGGCCGCCAGTTGCTTGTCGATGATCGCCACGTCGGCCGGTTGCTCGATCGATTGGCGCGCGGTCCGTAGCCCGGGCTCCAATTTACCGAGGAGATCGTTGAGGTCACCTGGGCCTTTTTCGCCGCGGGTCGCGTCGTAATCCATGCGCGCGGAACGCAGGTCCTTGGTCACGTCATTCAGGCTGGCGATGAGCCCCAGCGTGTCGCCGTGGGCAATCACCTTACGCAGGCCGGTCCAGCCGGTGAAGGCGATCATTACTGTCAAGAAGAGTACCAAGCCGAAACCAAAGCCGAGTTTGCGATTGACGCCTACGTTACCTAGCCATCGGAACATGCTGATACTCCCTTGAAGGGCGGAACTGCCTTTCATAGTAGCTGTATCGACAGATTGTGGGAGGAACTGGAGAAATGAGCTAAATGAGCTTGGAACGCGGTGGCAAGCGACAGAGGATCAGAACAGTCGTGCGAGCAGCGCTGTAACCGCGGTCTCGACCCGCAGGATCCGCTCGCCCAGTTGCACCGGTTGCAGGCCGGCCTTGGCCAACAGGTCGATCTCGTAGGGAATCCAGCCGCCTTCCGGGCCGATGGCCAGTGTCACCGGTTCTGTCAGCGCACGAGGGCAGGGCGGGTAGTTGCCGGGGTGACCGACCAGGCCCAAGGTGCCGTCGGTCATGGCCGGCAGGCGGTCTTCGACGAAGGGCTTGAAGCGTTTTTCGATGACGATTTCCGGCAGCACGCTGTCCCGGGCTTGTTCCAGGCCCAGGATCAGTTGCTCGCGGATGGCCTCGGGCTCGAGGAACGGCGTCTGCCAAAAGCTCTTTTCCACGCGATAACTGTTGACCAGCACCACGCGCGGCACGCCCATGGTGGCGACGGTCTGGAACACCCGCCGAAGCATTTTCGGCCGCGGCAGGGCCAGCACCAGCGTCAGCGGCAACTTGGCCGGTGGAGGCTGGTCGAGGGTCACTTGCAGTTCGGCCTCGCGGGCTTCCAGGCGCAGCACCTGGGCGGTGCCCATCAGCCCGCCGATGCGCCCGACGCGCAGGCTGTCACCGACGACGCTGCGATGGACTTCCTGCATGTGGGTCAACCGGCGATCGCTCAGGATCACGCGGTCCGGCCCGATGAAGTCGGCCTCTTCGAGCAGCAGCAGGTTCACGCTTGGGTCGCTGGCGGCTGGTCGTTGTGGTCATCGACCGGTTGTTCCTCGGGTTCTTCTTCCCGACGCTTGCGCACCAGGCCACCGAACAGGATGCCGATCTCGAACAGCAGCCACATAGGCACCGCGAGCAGGGTCTGGGAGAAGATGTCCGGCGGGGTCAGGATCATGCCGACCACGAAGCAGCCGATGACCACGTAGGGGCGGATTTTCTTCAAATAGGCCACGTCGACCACGCCAATCCACACCAGCAGCACCACGGCCACGGGGATTTCGAACGCCACGCCGAAGGCGAAGAACAGCGTCATGACGAAATCCAGGTAGCTGCTGATGTCGGTCATCATTTCCACGCCCGCCGGGGTGGCGGCGGCGAAGAACTTGAAGATCAGCGGGAACACCAGGTAATAGGCGAAGGCCATGCCGGTGTAGAACAGCAGGATGCTGGACACCAGCAGCGGCACGGCGATGCGTTTTTCATGCTTGTACAGGCCCGGCGCAATGAAGCCCCAGATCTGGTGCAGGATCACCGGGATCGCCAGGAACAGCGAGACCATCATCGTCAGCTTCAGCGGCGTCAGGAACGGCGACGACACGTCGGTGGCGATCATTGTCGCCCCTACCGGCAGGTACTGGCGCAGCGGCGTGGAGACGAAGGTGTAGATCTGCTGGGTGAAGGAAAACAGCCCGGCGAAGATGATGAAAACCGCCGCGACGCAACGCAGCAGGCGGGTGCGCAACTCGGTGAGGTGCGATACCAGCGGCATCGGCTGGTCGTTTTCAGGGATATCGCTCATGGGGCTCGCGGCGGCAAAGTAGGGTCGTTAGGCGCAGGGACAGCAGGAGGTGCTGTATCCGCTGCCGTCGGTGTCACTGGCGCCGGTTCAGCCACCGGCCCCGCACCATCCACCGGCGCCTGGGGCGCAATCGTCGGTTCGGCCACGGGCTGAACCGGCGTCGGTTCCTGTTGGGTCGGCGTGAAGATTTTCCGCGCTTCCTGCTCCAGGGACAGAATATGTTCGTTGTGAAGTTGCCGACGGATGTCGTCGGCACCGATTTCACGTTCAACTTCCTGTTTGATCGCATTGAAGCTGCGCTTCAGGCGGCCGATCCACAGACCGGCGGTGCGCGCAGCACCCGGCAGGCGCTCGGGGCCCAGCACCAGCAGGGCGACGAGGCCGACGAGCAGCAGTTCAGTGAAGCTGATCCCAAACATTAGTCAGTGCTCACGAGTCTTTGCGGACGGGCTCTTCGACTTTCTGTGCCTGCACGTCGATGGTGTGCGGCGCATTCACAGGCTGGCTGGCCTGGGGGTGTACCGGTTGGGTCGGCTGCGCCGGTTGGCCAGCCGCCGCCGACGGGTCGGCCGGTTTTTCGTCGTCGTTCATGGCCTTGCGAAAGCCCTTGATCGACTCGCCGACATCGGTGCCGAGGTTTTTCAGTTTCTTGGTACCGAACACCAGCACCACGACGACCAGGATGACGATCCAGTGTTTCCAGTCAAAAATACCCATGGAGCTATTCCTCTCAAAAGTTGATCAGGCGGACGGGCGCGAGGCTTTCTCGACGTGCCCGGACAGACCGAAGCGACGGTCCAGTTCATCCAGTACGGCCTGCGGATGCTGCCCCAGTTGGGCCAGCATGACCAGGCTGTGGAACCACAGGTCGGCGGTCTCATAGATCACGTCGCTGCAATCGCCACTGATGGCGGCGTCCTTGGCGGCGATGATGGTCTCGACCGACTCTTCGCCGACTTTCTCCAGAATCTTGTTCAAGCCCTTGTGGTACAGGCTGGCGACATAGGAACTGTCGGCCGCGGCGCCCTTGCGCTCTTCCAGCACCTGGGCCAGGCGGGTCAGGGTGTCACTCATGGGTATGTCCTGAATAAATGGCGTGCGGGTCCTTGAGCACCGGGTCGACGGTTTTCCAGTCGCCGTTCTCGAAGACGCGATAGAAGCAGCTTTGACGGCCGGTGTGGCAGGCAATCTCACCGACTTGCTCGACCATCAGGATGATGACGTCGCCGTCGCAGTCCAGGCGCATCTCATGCAGGTGCTGCACGTGCCCGGACTCTTCACCTTTGCGCCACAGCTTGCCGCGGGAACGTGACCAATAGATGGCACGGTTCTCGGTGGCGGTCAGGGCCAGCGCTTCGCGGTTCATCCAGGCCATCATCAATACGCGCCCGGTCTTGTGGTCCTGGGCGATGGCCGGCACCAGGCCGTCAGCGTCCCATTTGATCTCGTCCTGCCAGTTTTTCATCTTTGACTCCGACCATGGACCACGCACCTGACGTCGGCGGGCCCAGCGTTGAAACAGTGTGCCAGCGCGAACCGGTGCTGGCTATCGGCGAACGACCAGATACAAACCAACGATCACCATGATTCCGGCGGGCCAATGGCCCAATTCGCTCAACGGTCCACCAGCCGCCAGCATTGCGCCACCTCCCAGGTGAGCCGCGCCCAGCAGGCGCAACAGCCAGTCGTCCTTGCGTCGGTGCCACGGGGGCGCCGGGTCGTGTGCGTGGGGCTGTGACATGCGTTCGAGCAGGTCGCGGGTCATGTTGGCCAGGTGCGGGAGCTGCTCGAACTGGCTTTGCACGTTGCCCAGCAAGGTCTTGGGGCTGACGCGCTCGCGCATCCAGCGTTCGAGGAACGGCTGGGCGGTGTTCCACAGGTCGAGGTCCGGGTACAACTGACGGCCGAGGCCTTCGATGTTCAGCAGGGTTTTCTGCAACAGCACCAACTGTGGCTGGACTTCCATGTTGAAGCGTCGCGCGGTCTGGAACAGGCGCATCAGTACCTGACCGAAGGAAATATCTTTTAACGGTTTTTCGAAGATCGGTTCGCACACGGTACGGATCGCCGCTTCGAATTCGTTGAGCTTGGTCTCGGCCGGCACCCAGCCCGAATCGATGTGCAGCTGGGCGACGCGACGGTAGTCACGCTTGAAGAAGGCAAACAGGTTGCGCGCCAGGTAGTCCTGGTCTTCCGGGGTCAGGCTGCCGACGATGCCGCAGTCGATGGCAATGTACTGCGGGCTCCACGGCTGCACCGTGCTGACGAAGATGTTGCCCGGGTGCATGTCGGCATGGAAGAAGCTGTCGCGAAACACCTGTGTGAAGAAGATTTCCACGCCGCGTTCGGCGAGCATCTTCATGTCGGTGCGCTGGTCGGCCAGGGTCGCCAGGTCGGTGACCTGGATGCCGTAGATGCGCTCCATCACCAATACTTTCGGCCGGCACCAGTCCCAGTAGACTTGCGGCACATAGAGCAGCGGCGAGCCCTCGAAGTTGCGACGCAGCTGGCTGGCGTTGGCCGCCTCGCGCAGCAGGTCGAGTTCGTCGTAAATGGTTTTTTCGTAGTCCTGGACCACGTCCACCGGGTGCAGCAGGCGGGCATCGGCTGACAACCGCTCGGCGGCGCGGGCGAGGATGAACAGCCACGCGAGGTCCTGGGCAATGATCGGCTTGAGGCCCGGGCGGATGACCTTGACCACTACTTCTTCACCGCTCTTGAGTTGCGCGGCGTGAACCTGGGCCACGGAGGCCGAGGCCAGGGGCTCGACGTCGAAACGGCTGAAGACTTCGCTGATCTTCTTGCCCAGTTGTTCCTCGATCAGCGCCACCGACACCTTGGAGTCGAACGGCGGCACGCGGTCTTGCAGGCGCATCAGTTCATCGGCGATGTCTTCGGGCAACAGGTCGCGACGGGTCGAAAGTATCTGCCCGAACTTGATGAAAATCGGCCCCAGGTCCTGCAGCGCCAGGCGCAAGCGCGCACCGCGACTCAGGTCCAGCGTTCGCCGGGGAAACCAGCGCCACGGCAGCACGAAGCGCAGGGCCAGGAGAAACCAGGGCAGCGGCAGGGCGAACAGCAGGTCATCGAGGCGGTAGCGGATCACGACGCGCTGGATGCGCAACAAACGGCGGACGGCAAGCAGCTTCATGCGTTATCGCTTGGTTTCAAGGGATCGGGAAAGGCGCTCGAAACGCGCCTCGAGACGTTCCAGGTCAAGTTTGATCTGGTCCAGTTCATTAAAACGGGCTTGTGCTTCGCGTTGGCCTACGAGGGTACGCGATTCTTCGGCCAGGTATTCACTCAGATTCTGCCCCAGGCTGGCGAACCCCTGCCGATACCAGCGGCTGCGGCTGCGCAGATGGCCGCTGAGCAGTTGGGTCGCCACCGGACCGATCCAGCGAGACACTTCGTATTCCCAGTCCAGTTCCAGGTCCTGGAGAATCGCCGCCAGCTCCAGCAGTACGCCGCTGTCGCCGTCGAGCTCCACGTCGGGGCGGTGCAGCACCGCGGTCTTGTCCTTGCCCAGGGCCAGGTTCAGCAGGCTCGACGCCGGGGCGCGCAGCGTGCAGTCGGCTTCGGCCTCCCAGTGCGCAGCGAGCAGCAGGCCTTCGTCGCTGGGCAGGATGAACAACCGCAACGCCGGGCTGCGGCAGTCCACGGCGATCACCTTGCCGCTCAAGTGCGCCAGGCGCGCGAGCGCCGTGCTGTCCAGGCGCAGCACCCGGTTGAGGCCGAGTTCGACGCTGGCGAGCAGGCCGGTGAGCAGCATCAGGGCTTGATGCCGCGGTGCAGGGCGACGATGCCTGCGGTCATGTTGTGGTAGGTCACGCGGTCGAAACCGGCCTCGACCATCATCGACTTCAGGGTTTCCTGGTTCGGGTGCATGCGGATCGATTCGGCCAGGTAGCGATAGCTTTCCGAGTCGTTGGTGATCAGCTTGCCCATCAGCGGCATGAAGGCGAACGAGTAGGCGTCATAGGCCTTGGACATCAGCGCGTTGGTCGGCTTGGAGAACTCCAGCACCAGCAGGCGGCCACCGGGCTTGAGCACGCGCAGCATCGAGCGCAGGGCATCTTCCTTGTGGGTGACGTTGCGCAGGCCGAAGGCGATGGTCACGCAGTCGAAATGGTTGTCGGGGAACGGCAGCTTTTCAGCGTCGGCCTGGACGAACTCGACGTTGCCGGCCACACCCAGGTCCAGCAGGCGGTCGCGACCGACCTTGAGCATGGATTCGTTGATGTCGGCCAGGACCACCTGGCCGGTCGGCCCGACGATGTGGGAAAACTTCTTCGTCAGGTCGCCCGTGCCGCCGGCGATGTCCAGTACGCGATTGCCGCTGCGTACGCCCGACAGTTCGATCGCGAAACGCTTCCACAGGCGGTGCATGCCGCCCGAGAGCAGGTCGTTCATCAAGTCATACTTGGCGGCTACGGAGTGGAAAACCTCAGCGACTTTTTCCGCTTTCTGGCTTTCCGGCACGTTCTTGAAGCCGAAGTGAGTGGTGGGTTCGGCATCGCTGCCTTTGCGCTGATCAGTCATATCGCGGTCACCAAAAAAGAATGCGGGACATTCTAATCCCGGTGGAGGGCTTTGTCTTGGCAAGGCTGAAGGTAAGATGGGCTACCGCCGGGACGTTTTGACGCAGCCAGGGTCTGAAACGTTCAGGCAAGTCCCGATAAAACAGGAGTCACCCGATGGCCCGTATAACTGTTGAGCGTGCCCATGGCCTGGGCAAGGAAGCGGCGCGAGAGAAGGCCGACAAGCTGGCGCAGAAGTTGTCCGACAGCTATGGCCTGGAGCCGCAGTGGGAGGGCGACACCCTGAAACTCAAGCGTTCCGGGGTCAAGGGCGAAGTGCATGTGGGCGAGGACTCGATCCGCGTCGACGTGGAGCTGGGCATGTTGATGTCGGCCATGAGCGGCACGATCAAGAGCGAAATCGAAAAGGCACTGGATAAGGCGTTGGCCTGATTGATCGAAAGGAGGATGCAGCACTCAAGTTCACCATCCATCCTTCTGTGGGAGCGAGCTTGCTCGCGATGGCATTGTTTCAGTCACATCAAAGTTGGCTGACACTCCGCCATCGCGAGCAAGCTCGCTCCCACAGGGGAAGTCATCACCCTCAGGTTTTGTGTCAGTTGTTAGGGTGCCCTTTCTAATTATTGTCACTACTTTGTGCCTGAGCCCGACCGTGTGCGGGCAGTTCCTCAAACCATTTTCGAGTGAGGTGCACCATGGCCAAAGTTATTCTGAAGAAAAAAACCGACGTTGAATCTTCCACGCTCAGCGACGTGAAAACGTACGCGCGCAAGATCTGGCTGGCGGGCCTGGGCGCCTACACGAAGGTCGGCCAGGAAGGCAGCGAGTACTTTCAGGAGTTGGTAAAGGCTGGCGAAGTTATTGAAACCAAAGGCAAAAAGAAAATTGCCGGAAAACTTGAAGCGGCCAACAGTGAATTGATTGAAGCCAAGAGCGACGTCAATACTTTCAAGGCCCGGGTTGAAGTACAACTCGATAAAGTCGAGAAGGTATTTGATGCCCGTGTTGCAAGTGCCTTGAATCGTATCGGCATTCCGTCTAAACATGACGTTGAGACACTCTCTGCTAAGCTCGATGAGCTGACAGCATTGCTCGAACGTGTCGCGCGTAAACATTAAGGAGAACGGGATGGCTGGCAAAAAAATCACAGAAAAAGAGGGCAGCTCGTGGGCCGGGAAGATTGAAAAGTATTCCCGCAAAATCTGGCTTGCTGGTTTAGGCGTGTACTCGAAGATCGACACTGACGGCAGCAAGCTCTTCGAGTCCCTGGTTAAGGACGGCGAAAAGGCCGAAAAACTCACCAAGACGGCAGTCGGCAAACAAGTCGATGCCGCCAAGGACTCTGCCGAGTCCGCCAAGTCGCGAATCGGCGGCGTGAAGGATCGTGCACTGGGCAAATGGGACGAACTGGAAGGGGCTTTCGACAAGCGCCTGAACAGTGCGATCTCGCGCCTGGGTGTGCCGAGCCGTAATGAAGTCAAGGCACTGCACAGCAAGGTCGACACCCTGACCAAGCAGATCGAAAAACTCACCGGCGCCAAAGTCGCACCCGTGGCGACCAAGACTGCGGCGGCCAAGCCGGCCGCTAAAACGGCGGCCAAGCCATTGGTCAAGGCTGCGGCAAAACCCGCCGCCAAACCTGCGGCGAAAGCAGCGGCCAAACCTGCGGCTAAAACTGCTGCGGCCAAGCCTGCTGCCAAGGCGGCGGCCAAACCGGTAGCGGCCAAACCTGCGGCCAAAGCGGCAGCCAAGCCTGCGGCCAAACCCGCGGCTAAAACGGCAGCGGCCAAACCGGCAGCGAAACCCGCCGCCAAGCCTGCGGCAAAAGCGGCGGCCAAACCTGCTGCGGCGAAAAAACCGGCCGTGAAAAAACCGGCCGCGCCGAAAGCCGCTGCACCGAAGGCGCCGACCGCGGCCGCCAAACCAGCGACCCCAACGAGCACGGCGAACTCCGCCGCCGCTCCGACGCCGGTCGCGACGCCAACTCCAGCGCCGGCTCCATCGACGCCTACCACCCAGTCCTGATTCTGCGGGACATGCAAAAACGCCCGGCCTGTGAAGGTCGGGCGTTTTTGTTTGTATGCAGGTCAACCTGTGGGAGCGAGCTTTGTGGGAGCAAGGCTTGCCCGCGATGAAAACGCCGCGGTCTCTTGAGGACCGCAGCGCCTGGATCGCGAGCAAGCTTTGCTCCCACAAGCTCGCTCCCACAATGGATCTGCCACTGTCGGTGGTTAGTCGTGTTCTTCCAGGTAGCGCAACGCCAGTTGCTCAGTCGCCACCTTGGTCGCGGGCGGCAGGTGCGGGGCCACCAGCATCATGATCTGGTAGACCACCAGCCGAACCTCGCCTTCGCGGTCGAGGATCCGCTGGTAGTCCAGGGAGAACAGCAAGGTCATGGTGATCTGCTCCACCAGCTGCCCCAGGGCCTGGGTATCGCTGATCAGCAATCCCTGGGCCTTGAGCTGCGCCAGCAGTGAGGCGAGGGTGCGCTTCAGGGCATTGAGCAATTGGCGGATACCCTTGGCCAGCTTCGGCAGGCGCCCGGCCAGGTTCGACAGGTCTTGGAACAGAAACCGGTACTGGGCCAGGCGCTCGACGATCAAGTGCAGGAACAGCCAGTAGTCTTCCGGCGCCAACTGCACGTCCGCCGGAGGGTCCAGCAGCGGCGCCAGTTCGCCCTGGAATCGCTCGAACAGCCCGAGGATCAGCGGTTCCTTGCCATGAAAGTGGTAGTAGAGGTTGCCTGGGCTGATGCCCATTTCGTTGGCAACTTCCATGGTGGAGACGTTCGGTTCGCCCTTTTCGTTGAACAATTGCAGGGCACATTCAAGGATGCGGTCGCGGGTTTTCATCCGGTCTTCTTAATGATCAAGTCATGCCACGGCCAATCGCCTGGCCGTGGGGTAAGGCCTTCAGCGCACGCGAACATAGGTGCCGGGAGCCGCGTCCAGAGGCGGGTAGTTCGCATTGCCCAAGGTCATCTGGGTTTCGTGCTGGGCACCGGAACGCTCCTGGATCCAGCCCAGCCATTGGGTCCACCAACTGCCTTCGACGTGCTTGGCGTCGTAGTACCAGGCCCGTGGGTCGCTGCTCAATTTTGCGCTTTCGATGAAGTTGGCCTTGGGGTTGCCCGGCGGGTTGAGGATGCTCTGGACATGGCCGCTGTTGGAAAGCACGAAGCGTTTTTCGCCACCGAGCAACAGGGTCGAGCGATACACCGCGTCCCACGGCGTGATGTGGTCATTGATGCCGCCCACACTGAAGCTGTCCACCGTCACTTTCTGCAGGTCGATGGGCGTGCCGCACACTTCCAGGCCGCCGGGATGGGTCAGTGGGTTGTGCTTGAAGAAGTCCAGCAGGTCGCCGTGGTAAGCCGCCGGCAGGCGGGTGCAGTCGTTGTTCCAATAGAGGATGTCGAAGGCCGGTGGCTCCTTGCCCAGCAGGTAGTTGTTGATGAAGTAAGTCCAGATCAGATCGTTGGGGCGCATCCAGGCGAACACCCGGGCCAGGTCGCGGCCATCGAGGATGCCTTTCTGGTAGGAGCGACGCTTGGCGGCTTCGAGGGTCTGTTCGTCGATGAACAACGTGGCCTGGCTGTCGATCTGGCTGTCCAGCAGGCTCACCAGGTACGTGGCACTGGCGACCCGGCGTAGCTGGCGCTTGGCTTGCAAGTGGCCCTGCAGGGCGGCGATGGTCAGGCCCCCGGCGCAGGCGCCCATCAGGTTGACCTCGCGGGCGCCGGTGATCGCCCGGCAGACGTTCATGGCCTCTTCCACGGCCTCGACATAGCTGGACAGGCCCCATTCACGGTGGCGTACGTCGGGGTTGCGCCAACTGATGATGAAGACCTGCAAACCGTTTTTCAGGGCGTACTGGACGAAGCTGTTGGAAGGGCTCAGGTCGAAAATGTAGAACTTGTTGATCTGCGGCGGCACGATCAGCAACGGCTTGGCGTATTGCTTTTCGCTCATGGACCGGTACTGGATCAGCTCGAGCAATTCGTTGCGAAACACCACTGCGCCGGGAGTGGTCGCCAGGGTCTTGCCGACTTCAAAGGCATGGGGCGTGGTTTGTCGCGGCAACCCGTCGTTGTGCAGCAGGTCATCCACCAGATGGCTGAGGCCTCGAACCAGGCTGGTGCCGCCGGAGTTGAACAGTTCCTTGACCGCCAGCGGGTTGAGCAAGGTGTTGGACGGCGAAACGGCGTCGTTGAGCAGGGCAAAGGCGAAGTGGGCGCGGGCGCGGTCATCCTGGCTCATGGTGCTGTCGTCGATCCAGCTCGTCACCTGTTTCTGCCAACTCAGGTAGGCCTGCAGGCTGCGGCGGTAGAACGGATTGAGCTGCCAGGTGGGGTCGGCGAAACGCTGGTCGTTGGGGTTGGTGGGATGCAGGGTCTCGCCCAGCAGCACTCGGCCCAGTTGACCGCCCAGCTTCAACGCGTGCCGGGCACTGTGCACCGGGTTGCGCAAGCCGTGTACGGCAACGCTGCGCAAGGTGGACAGCAGGTCCCTGCCACGCAGGCCGGTGACCGCACTTTGTGCGTTGATGAAGCTGGCAGGGGCGGGCATGGAACCCTTCGCCGGTTTGTCGCGCATGAGTCAACTCCTTCGTCATCAGGCTAAAAACAAACACACCGAACCAGACAACATAGTCGCTGTTTCGGGTCGCTGCGCGGTCCGGCGTCCTGCCAGGCGCTAATGGGCGGTTTCAGCCGCCGCCCAGCGGCGAGGGATGCGGATGCATCACTGCACGCTGACGTTCTTCCTCGAGGAATTTCATGATGATCGGCGCCACCGCCTCGGCCCGGGTGATCAGGAATAGATGGCCATCATCGATGATGTGCAATTGGGCGTTGGGAATGCGCCAGGCCAGCATGCGCATGTTGATCAGCGGGATCAGCGGGTCGTCGTCGCCGGCCAGCACCAGGGTCGGCTGGTGGATCTTGTGCAGCCAGTGGATGCTGGTCCAGCCCAGGCCGGCGAACAGTTGCCAGTAATAACCGAGCTTGCCCGCCGAACGAACCTTGGCCGCATGGCTGGCTGCCAGGCTCGGGTCGCGGCGGAACGAACCGCCGTAGATCAGCGGGGCGATACGCATCACATGGGACGGTTGAATGTAGCGCCGGGGGCTGGCCATCATCCACAGCACCTTCGGTTTGCCCGGCACCATCACCGCCCCGGCCGCAGTGGCCGCCAGCACCAGCTTCTTGCAGCGCTCGGGGTAGTCATAGGCGAACTGCTGGGCCAGGGCGCCTCCCCAGGACACGCCGATCACATTGACCTGTCCGTAGTCCAGGTAATCGAGCATTCGCGCGGTGAGTTTGGCCAGGCCAGGAAAGCGATACGGCCGGTTGGGCGTCGATGAGCCGCCGACACCGGGTACGTCAAAGGCGATGACTTCCAGGTCCGGGTCCAGGGCCTGGATGAACGGGAACACCAGCTCGAGGTTGGCGCCGATGCCGTTGAAAATCAGCAGCGGCGTCAAGTGAGGCTTGCCGGGACGTACCGCGGTGCGCAAGGTCTGGCCATCCAGATCGACGGTACGGAAGATGTACGGTTGCGGCATGCTTCAAGCCCTGTGGGTTGGGTCGCTGTCTTTCATTTTTCCCCCGATCCCCTGTGGGAGCGAGCTTGCTCGTGATTGCGGTGTGTCAGCCTACATTGCTGTTGGATGTGCCGCCGTCATCGTCGGATCGCCGCCCGGAGCAAGCTCGCTCCCACATTGGATCCGCTGTGAACATGAGTTTCATGTTCGCCAGCGGTGTGGGCCTTGCATTCAGTGTCGGCTGGCGGGATGTATTCGTGAGCAAGCCCACTCCCGCGCCAGACGAGTTGCATCCATTACCGCTCATGCACATAAGTGCCGGGCGCCGCTTCACCGGCCGGGTGGGTCTTGTTGCCCAGCACGGTCGGGGCTTTTTTCAGTTTGCCCGAGCGCTCGGCCTGCCAGGCCTGCCAATGCAACCACCAGGAGTCGGTGTGCTTGGTTGAATTCTCCTGCCAGTCCTCGGCCTTGGCCGGCATGTCATCACTGGTCATGTAGCGCGACTTGGGGTTGCCTGGCGGGTTGAGGATGCTCTGGATATGGCCGCTGCTCGACAGCACGAACTCCACCTTGCCGCCAAACAGCTGTGCCGACTTGTAGCAGGATTTCCACGGCGTGATGTGGTCGTTGGTGCCGGCCAGGGAGAAGATGTCGGCGGTGACCTGCTTGAGGTCGATGGGCGTGCCGCACACTTCCAGTGCATTGGGACGGATCAGTGGATTGTTCTTGAACATTTCGATGAGGTCGCCGTGGAACGCCGCCGGCAGCCTTGTGGTGTCGTTGTTCCAGAACAGGATGTCGAACACGGGCGGCTCGTTGCCCAACAGGTAATTGTTGACCCAGTAGTTCCAGATCAAGTCGTTGGGGCGCATCCAGGCGAACACCTTGGCCATGTCGCGACCTTCGAGTACACCGGCCTGGTAGGAATGGCGCTTGGCCGCTTCCAGGGTCTGTTCGTCGACGAACAACGCCACGTCGGTGTCCAGGGTGGTGTCGAGCACGCTGACCAGCAGGGTCAGGGCATTGACCTTTTTCTCGCCGAGGGCGGCGTAATGGCCCAGCAGCGCGGTGCAGGTGATACCGCCCGAGCAGGCGCCGAGCATGTTCACGTCCTTGCTGCCGGTGATGGCCGTGACCACGTCCACCGCTTCCTTGAGCGCCTCGATGTAGGTCGACAGGCCCCACTCGCGCTGTTCCTTGGTGGGGTTGCGCCAACTGACGATGAAGGTCTGCACGTTGCTGCGCAGGCAGAAGCGCGCCAGGCTCTTGTCCGGGCTCAGGTCGAATACATAGAACTTGTTGATCTGTGGCGGTACCACCAGCAGCGGTCGCTCGTGGACCTGCTCGGTGATGGGCCGGTACTGGATCAGCTCCAGCACGTCGTTGCGAAATACCACGGCGCCTTCGGTCACGCCCAGGCTCTTGCCGACCTCGAACGCGCCCATGTTGACCTGGCTCGGCATCCCGCCGTTGTGCACCAGGTCCTTGGCCAGGTGGGACAGGCCATCGAGCAGGCTCTTGCCGCCGGTTTCGAAGAAGCGCTTGACTGCTGCCGGGTTGGCCGCCGAGTTGGTCGGGGCCATGGCTTCGGTCATCAGGTTGATCACGAAATGCCCGCGGCTGATGTCCGCGGGCGAGAGGTTGCTGTCGTCGATCCAGGCGTGCAGCTCCTTGCGCCACGCCAGGTAGGTTTGCAGGTAGCGTTTGTAGAGTGGGTTCTGGCTCCACGCCGGGTCAGCGAAGCGACGGTCGTCGCCGGCCGGTTGCAGTTCGGATTTGCCGAACAGGACATTCTTGAGTTCGACGCCGAAATGGGCGACGTGCTTGACGCTGTGCAGCGGTTGTTTGATGGCCTGGGTCAGCACCATGCGGGCAGAGGCCAGCAGATCTTTTCTGCGCAAGCCGACGACGGGATTCAACCCCAGGGTATTTTCCGAGGCTTGATACTTCAGGTCATCGTTGTTCTTGTTGCTCATCTACGACGCTCCATTGTCCTTCAGACGAGTACCCGGATCGTGTGCCGCAAGCTACACAGCCGATACCAGGTACGCTGCTCGGGTGACCGTTAATTCCGCATCGAGGGCCAATGAGGAAACGTATGCCAGGAACTCGTCGGTTCCTTTGCAGGGAACTTGCCAGCTCCATTGGTTACCCGAGTTTAATTTTTTTCGCAAGCAGGCCAGTCATTGACGTTGCCGCGCGGGCATTCAAGCAGATGAGTCTAGAAAATTCGCCCTAAAGCGCCAGCCCTTGAGTTAGAGCATCAGCTTGACGACGGATTCGTCCGGGTCGCGGGTTTTTCCGGCGGCCTTGAGTTCGCCAAGATAATCGTTCCACAAGTCTTCCTGACGCACCGCCAACTGATAGAGATAGTCCCACGTGAACAGTCCGCTGTCGTGGCCGTCGTCGAAGGTCAGTTTCAGTGCGTATTGGCCGGCCGGTTCGACCTTGGTCAGGGCAACGTTGAGCTTGCCGTATTGCAGGATGGGTTTGCCGTGGCCCTGGACCTCGGCGGAAGGCGAGTGCACCCGCAGGAATTCGGCGGGCAGGTGATACTCCTCGTCCGGCGCATATTTGAGCGTCAGGGTCCTGGAGGCTTTGTGCAGGTTGATGGCGGTGGGGAGTTTGGTCATGGCCTGTGATCCGTCTCTGAAGGGAGCCTTGATCTGCAAAAACGACACGGTCCATGTGGGAGCGAGCTGTGTGGGAGCAAGGCTTGCCCGCGATGAAAACGCCGCGGTCTCTTGAGGACCGCAGCGCCTGGATCGCGAGCAAGCTTTGCTCCCACACAG